>NZ_VFWB01000020.1:0-57810 GCF_006442375.1 Mesorhizobium sp. B2-2-4
GAAAAAGTATCGGACTGGCTGGCCAGCAGACTACACTCGCAACTCTAGAGCCTCTTGGTGGGCGAGTCCCCGCAAACCGGCATCTGCGCCCGTCAAATGGCTAATATGGTGCGCCACGCGCAAGAATTGGAGCAACCCCGCAATAACACCGAGCGGATTGCTCAACACGCGCCCTGCAACTTCATCGGTCGATGCATCCCCACCTCGTCGGTCACGCGGCCCCTTTGCGATCATGACAGTGAGACCCGAAAGTGCTCTCAACGATGGTGTATTAAGGTCCGCGCATGGGCGGCTGGAAGCCTGAGCGATCAGAGGCACCGGCATGTCTTAATGAGGACGAATACGCCCACTTGCGTAAGGCAGCGCCAAAAGCCCAGGGCGATCCAGAAGCCGGGCTCAACCATTGCGGCGAGATCTGACAGAAGTCGCTTCATGTTGCCCCACCCGTGCCCTGACGAATCCGCGGCCGATCATAAACCCGAGACAAGAGTCCGCTCTTGTGGGAGGAGAAGCGGGCTCTTAGCTGCGACCTAAGACCCAGCGGCCGGCGCAAGAGCCGCCCAGCGGACCCGATCGCCAGAAAAAAGTCCGCCGCGCCATTTGGGCGTCACCGTTTCGCGGCATCGCTGTCGGCCGCGGCGCGAGACAGGAACATCTGCGTCGTCTCGGCGAGATGGCTCTTGAGCCAATCCCCCCATCGCCTCCTCTTCGCGCAGATTGCTCGAAAGTATAGCTGGCGAGCGAGCCCTTCATCACCTCGTCGCCGGCAAACACGCCGCTGATCGACTGGGCCATGGCGGTGAGCTTGCCGCCTGCGTCTTTCATCGCGGAGGATCCCTCTCCGATCCGGTCAAGACAGCTTTTGAGGCGCGAGGCCTGCTGCCGCGTCTCGTCGAGATGCTGACGGATGCGGTTGCGGAGTTCCGGATAGCTTTCGAGGCGTGACAGTTGCCCGGAGAGCATCGTCTCGGCCTGCTCCTCCATGGCGTGAGCGTCTCTCAGCCACTGTATCAACCAGTCGCGCGATTGTGTCATGAAGCTCTCCCTTTGGGTTGCTCGCCCAAACCGCGAGCGGAGAGGATGGTTCCGCCCGGGCTATGGCAGGCTCGGCCAGAGGGCTGTCGACGCGCGGATTAACCACCGACGCGACTTCGAGCAGCGAGCCTCAACTGGCAGAGGGCCGGAGCCTGTAGCTTCTTTAGACCTCGGATAGGTTTTGGCGGTATCTATCGGGAAAAGGAGCGGGAAAGTCATGACCGAGTTCTGGCAGTCACTCCTCGCCAATCTTGCCCTGGTCTCCATCCTCGTGGTCGCCTGGGATCTTGTGGCGGACTTCACTGGGCGTCTGTCGACGCGGATGCAGTCGCTGGTTCTTGGTGTGGTCATGTGCATGGGCGCGATCATTTCCATGGCGACGGGCTTGTCCGTCTCCGGCTTCGTCGTCGATCTCCGCGCCGCCTTCATTGCGGCTGCCGCGTTCTTCGGTGGATGGCCGGCGATGTTCATCGCTACTGCCGGCTCCATTGCCTATCGCATCTATCTCGGTGGACAGGGCGCGAGCGTCGGTGTCGTGGGGATCCTCATCACCGCTATAGTCGGTATTGCGTGGCACCACATCGTTACTGCCCGGTCTCGCACCATGTTCGACATATTCGGACTCGGCGTGTCGGTAGCTTTCGCCGGGCTGATCACGCTCCTGATCATCCCCTCGCAAGTCGTTGCCGACCTGGTGCAGCAGAGCACACTCCCATCACTCGTGTTCCGCTTCCTCAGCACCGTCCTCATAAGCGTTCTGCTGGACCGGCAGCAGCGGCGGCGCGATCTTGCGATGTCCAACATGATCTACCGCGCCATGGTCCGCGAACTCCCGGATTGCCTGAACATTAAGGATGTCGACGGCCGGTTCATCGCCGCCAATCCCGCTACTGCCGAAATGATGCGCGCCGCTTCGGTCGAACAGCTTATCGGCAAGACGGATTTCGATTTCTACTCTAAGGACGTGGCCGAGCGCTTCCGGCAGGATGAGATGGGCGCTCTGGAAGCCGGGCAGACGCTGCGCATCGACCAGCCGGCGGTTTTCCCGGACGGCAGACAAGGCTGGCTCTACACGCTGAAGGCACCGTTCCGCGACGAGACCGGCAAGATCAGCGGCGTCATCACCTACAATCGCGACATCACCGAGCAAAAGCGAAATGCCCAGCTGAAGAACGATTTCATCTCGACGGTCAGCCACGAATTGCGCACCCCACTGACCTCCATCCGCGGCTCACTTGGTTTGATCGCGGCCGGCGTCGCCGGCGAACTGCCCCCCAAGGCCGCCAATCTCGTCAACATCGCCCACACCAACAGTGAAAGGCTGGTTCTTCTCATCAACGACATCCTTGATATGGAGAAGATCGAATCTGGCGTGATCACCTTCAAGATCAGGCAGATGGCTGTCCGCCCGGTCCTGGAACAGGCGATTGCCGCCAGCACCAACTACATGGCCGACAGCCGAATCAGGATCGTCTTGGTCGACGATGCCCCGCGCGCCGAAGCCAACATAGATCCGGATCGCCTGCATCAGGTGATGGCCAACCTGCTGTCGAATGCGATCAAGTTCTCGCACACTGATGGCATCGTCACGGTGAAACTCCATCGTCGTGCCCCCGATATGCTGCGCATCTCGGTCGTGGACCAGGGCGCTGGCATCCCCGAGGCGTTCCGCAGTCGCATATTCGGGAAGTTCGAGCAGGCGGACGCCTCCAGCACTCGCAAGATAGGCGGTACTGGCCTGGGCTTGAGCATCGTCAAGGCCATCACTGAAAAGCTGGGCGGCGGCATCTCCTTCGAAACCGAGGAAGGCAAGGGAACCTCGTTTCACATTGACCTCCCCGAAGCGCACAGGCAGACCGAGAAGCCGGTTTCGGTCGAGCGCCGGGCGCGCAAGCGCGATGGCCGCCTGCGTGTCCTCATCTGCGAGGACGAGCCTGACATTGCTGTGGTGATCGCAGCACTTCTCGATGCAGAAGGCTTTGCCAGCGACGTCGCGCCCGATATCGACACCGCCAAGGCGCTGCTGAGCTCGCGCGACTACGTGGCGCTGACGCTCGACATCAAGCTGGCGGGGGAATCCGGAATCAAGCTCTTCCACGACATACGGGCATCACCGGTGAATTCCGACATTGCGGTCATCGTCATCTCCGCCGTCGCCGACGAGGCCAGGCGCTCGCTGAACGGCAGCGCCGTCGGCATCGTCGACTGGCTGGAGAAGCCGGTGGATTCGAAACGGCTTCACGCCGCTCTTGCCAAGATCGTCGGCCGTAGGGTCGAGCCGAAGCCACAAATCCTGCATGTCGAAGACGATGAGGGCGTGCTTGCGGTGATGTCAGAAGGGCTGGGTTCGGGCGTCTCGATCACCTCGGCGAAGACACTAAAGCAGGCCCAGGAGGCGATCGCCCGCCATCGCTTCGACCTAGTCATCCTGGATATCGCGCTTCCCGACGGATCGGGCCTCGACCTCCTGACCGATCTGCCGCTCGAGACTGCGGTCATCGTGTTCTCGGCGGCGGAACTCGACCAGAAGCTCGGCGATCGGGTGCAGGCGATCATGACCAAGACCAGAGCGTCGGAAATCGATGTGGCAAAGTTGGTACGGAACATGTTGGTTTCGTCCCGCAATGGCACTCGGCCTGCCGCGCACGCCAAGGAGTGATGCTAATGCCCGCAAGGATCCTCTATGTAGACGACGAGGACGATATCCGCGAAATCGCCCAGATGTCGCTGGAGCTCGAGCCGGAATTCGAGGTGCGATCCTGTTCTTCGGGCATGCAGGCGCTGGCCGATGCCGCCGAATGGCGGCCCGACCTCATCCTGCTCGATGTGATGATGCCGGACTTGGACGGACCGGAGACGCTGAGGCGCCTGGCCGAGTCCCGGCCGACGGCGTCGATACCCGTGGTGTTCATCACCGCGCGCACCCAGACGCATGAGGTCGAACGCTATCTGGCTATGGGGGCGGTGGGGGTGATCGCCAAACCTTTCGACCCGCTTGCGCTTGCCGGTGAAGTCAAAAGATTGCTTCTATCGCGCACCTGAGCCGACGTATGGCTTGGCCACCGAGCGCAGTTTGTCTGCACACTGTGCGATGCCGTTCAGGGCTCCTATACCATGTCGCCTTATTCATCTACTGATTGTGCCGAGGTGCAGGCGCAGCGAATCAGGTTGTCTATAATCGCGTGGCATCGGCGGACGTCGATGAGAGAGTCGAGACGAATATTTCTGTCTGCATGGACCGCATTGGCGGATGTCGGTTCATGGGATCACTCCGGGGGGCGACGGAACCGGAGCAAGGCTGGTGAACGGAGCGAAGGCAAGAGTTCTGATTTGCGATGACGATCCCTTGTTGATCGAGCTGATGGAATTCAGGCTCAGGGCAAAGGGATATGAGGTCATCAAAGCAGTAGACGGGGCGGAAGCGCTCTCGAAGGCAGAGCATGAGGCGCCGGACATCATCGTGCTCGACGCGATGATGCCCAAGGCCGACGGCCTGGAGGTCCTTGCCCGCATCAAGGGCGATCCGGCTTTGTCCGAAACCCCGGTCGTCATGCTGACCGCCCGCAAGGGCGAAAGGGACATCGTCTCGGCCCTCGAAAAAGGAGCCGACGACTACCTTGTGAAGCCATTCATCCCCGAGGAGCTTCTGGCGCGGTTGGCGCGTCTGCTCGCGCGAAAGAGCGGGAAACGCTGATGCGGCGCCGCCGGTGCGCAGCCCTTGGCGCATGTCTGATCCTGGCGATCGCTGCGCCCCAGGGCGCGGTGCTGGCGCAGACGGTGGATGAACTTTACGAGTTCGGCGTCAAGGCCAGGCAAGCGCAGCATTTTGACGAGGCGGTGGAGTTTTTACGGCGCGCCCTTGCGCTTAAACCCGATAACGCCGACGCCTTGGTGCAACTCGGTTTTGCCGAACTCGGCCGCGACAATCTGTCGGCAGCGCGCGACGCTTTTTCCAACGCCCTGTCCTTGGCCCCAACCTATCGGGACGCCAGCTTTGGCATGGCTGAGGTCGAGTTCCGCTCGGGCAATCTGGATGCCGCGCTTCCGCTAGCCGAAACGGCCCTGCGGGCCGAGCCCGGCAACGCTGACGCCGCCACGCTTATCGCGAATATCCAGAAGGCGAAGCAAGCCGCCGGCAGTGAGGTGAGACGGTCTCCCGCGGTTCCGGCGCCGACAAAGAAACCGACTAGCCGGCGGCCCGATCCCGTCGCCGGTCTGATGGAGCAGGGCAGACGCCTGCGAGCGGCGGGAAAGCTGCCCGAGGCGGAGAAAGTCTATCGCCGGGCACTGGGACTGGCGCCGAAGAACACCGACATCCTCGTCGCCCTTGGCCTGGTCGTCGGCTCCAGCCAAAGCTTCGACGAGGCGGGGCTTTTCTTCGACCGCGCGCTTGCGATCAAGCCGGGCCTTCTCGACGCGCGGCTCGGCAAGGTGCGCCTGGCGATCTGGCGGGGCGACGCGCCGAGCGCCCGCCGCTTGGTCGATGGCGTGCTGGCCTCAGTGCCAGGCAATGTCGAGGCGCTCGAGCTGGATGCGAGAGTGGCTTTGCTCGAGGCCGATTACACGCGGGCCGGGCAGTCGTTCCAGCGCGTGCTTGCGGCCGATCCGCGCAATGCCGAGGCGCTGGTCGGGCTCGGCGATGTGCGCCGCGCCGAGGGTAAAGAGGAGGACGCGCGGGATGCCTACAGCCAAGCGCTCGCCGTCGAGCCTGGCTCTTTCGATATCGAGCAAAGGCTGGCCGTGCCGCCGCCGCGCAAATGGCGGCTCGATCTCGGCAGCGAGGTGAGCGATCTCACGAGCGAGCTCGGCGACTGGACCGACAGTTCGGCAGGTCTTGCCTATCGGCTGTCGCCGCGCACCACGATTTCCGGTCGCACCCGGCTGGCTACACGCTTCGGCCGCACCGACGTCCAGATCGAAGGCCGTATCGACCAGGCCTTCTCGCCGGCGTTCTCTGCCTATGCTCTGGCGGCGGCGACGCCGGACGCTGATTTCCTCGCGCGCTATTCGATCGGCGCCGGGGCTTCGTGGCAGGTCATGGCGCCGGCAAAGGCGTTCGGCCCGCTTTCGCTCAACATCGACGCCCGCTACGACAATTTCGCCGACACAAATGTCACCAGCATCTCGCCATGGGTGCAGACCTCTATCCTAGACGGCCGCCTGGGGCTTTCCGCCCGCTGGGTTCATGCGCAGGATGATATCGGCACGGGCGCAGACGGTTATGTGCTTCGCGTCGACCTTGCTGCGACACCGCACTTCAACGTGTTCGGCGGTTATGCCGACGCTCCCGAAATCTCCGACGGCACGCTGGTGCCGACGCGCGCGGTCTTTGGTGGTGTTTCCTGGGACATCAGCGATCCGCTGACGTTGCGCGCCAGCATCGCGCATGAAGAACGACCGAGATTCGACCGGAATACATTCGGTCTCGGCCTGACCGCGCGGTTCTGACCATGTGGTACATCTGGGATCTCTCCATACTGCTCAGCGCTCTTTCGCTGGTGATCATGCTGTTCCTGATCGCGAGACGCGTCCTGCAGGAGCGCCGGAGCAAGGCTGCGGCCGATCAGCGGCGTCAGCTTCTGACTGCGCTGATCGCCTTCACCGAGAGCCGCGACCGCGAGGTGTTGAAAACGGCCATTCTTTCGGTGCCGGCTGGCGTGGCGATCAATACCGGCTTCGAGTTCATTTCGCTTTTGCGCGGCGAGGAGCACGACGATGTCCTTGCTGCTTTCAAGGAATGTGGCCTGCCGGCCCTTGTCGACAGGCAACTGGAAAAGGGCAACGGCGCCGAACGCATCCATGCGGCCGAGATGCTGGCGGCGCTGCGCTCGGAAGGTGCGGTGGCAAGCCTGCTTTCCGCGCTGAACCACGACCGCTCGCGCGAGGTCAGGATCGCCGTCGCCATAGCGCTCTGCGATCTGAACAGCCTGCCGCCGCTCGGCATTGCGCTGCGCAAGATCGGCGTGGCCGGGCAGCGCTCGCGACGCCTGATCGAGCTGTTCAGGCGCTTTCCGCACGCGCGCCTGGAGGAACTGGCGGACCATGCTGCGCGCGCCGACGCCGTGCCCTTCATAAGGGCGGCCGCGATCGACGCATTGGCCCGCGCCGGCGGCTTCCGCTTCGCCGATCTCTTCGCCCGCTTGGCCGACGACGCCTCGCCCGAGGTTGCCGCGGCGGCACTGCGGGCGCTCGGCCTCACCGGAAATGCCGACGCGCCGGCGATCCTCTCGACCGCGATGACAAAAGGCGACTGGGAGGTGCGCAGCGCGGCCGCCGATGCCGCCGGCCGCCTCGGCCTCGCCGAACTTGGCCGGCCGCTATCCAAGCTGATGGGCGACGAGGTGTGGAACGTGCGCTATGCCGCCGCCAACGCGCTGCGCTCCTTCGGCCAGCCGGGAGAGCGGTTGCTGCGCCAGATTGCCGACAGTGAGGTCTCGCGCAGCCAGCGCACCGCCTCGCTCATTCTTGCCGAGGGACCAGCCGTATGATCGCCGACTGGAGCGACGAGATCGTTCTTGCCGCCACCATCTTGTCTTGGTTCATCATCGGGGCCGGGCTGGCGCAGACGGCGATATACCTCCTGCAGCTCATCGTCGCCGGCTATGCATTGTCCAAGCGCCCACCGGTCGCGCGCTCGGCGCTGCTTTGGCACCGCTATGGCGATGTCGCGCCGCCGATCGCGCTATTGGTGCCCGCCTACAACGAGGCCTTGAACGTGGTCGAGAGCGTCCATTCCATGCTGGCGCTCGAATATCCCAATTTCGAGGTCATCGTCATCAACGACGGCTCGAAAGACGAGACCTTGCTGCGCCTCATCGAGGCGTTCAAGCTGGTAAAGTTCCATCGGCCCTATGAGGAGGCGCTCGCGCACAATCCGATCCGCGGCCTCTATTCGTCACCGATGACCGAGCGGCTGTTCGTCGTCGACAAGGAGAACGGCGGCAAGGCCGACGCCCAGAACGCCGGCATCAATGTCTGTCGCGCGCCGCTCTTTTGTGTCATCGACGGCGACTCTATCCTTGAGCCCGACGCGCTGATGCGTGCCGCCCAGCCATTCATCGACGACCCCGAGCGCACCATTGCCGTCGGCGGCACGATCCGCATCGCCAACGGCTCCAGGATCGAGGCAGGCAGGGTGCGCGAGGTCCGTCTGCCACGCCGTCTGTTGCCACTGCTCCAGGTGGTCGAATACCTGCGCGCCTTCCTGATGGCGCGGCTTGCCTGGAGCCGCATCAACACACTGATGCTGGTCTCCGGCGCTTTTGGCATGTTTCGCCGAGCCGAAGTGGTGGCGGTCGGCGGCTTCACCAAGGGTTCGATGGGCGAGGACCTCGACCTCGTCATCAAGCTGCACCGCTATATGCGGGATAAAAAGCGCAAATACCGCATCCAGTTCATTCCGGAGCCGGTGTGCTGGACCGAGGCGCCGGAATCGCTGAGCGTCCTTGCCCGGCAGCGCACGCGCTGGCAGCGCGGCTCGCTCGAATGCTTCTTCCGCTACCGCTCCATGCTCTTCAACCCGCGCTATGGCCGCGTCGGCTTTCTCGGCTTCGGCCACATCTTCATTGTCGACGTTCTGGGACCGGTGGCGGAGGTGCTGGGCTATATCCTCATCCCCGCCTTCTGGCTGCTCGGTGTCCTTTCGGCCGAATATCTTCTGGCCTTCACCTCGCTCATCTTCACCTATGGCGTCTGCGTGAGCGTATGCTCCCTCGTTCTCGAAGAGGCCGAGTTGCAGCGTTTTCCCCGCGCCAGGGACCTCGCGGTATTGACGGCGGTCGCCGTGATCGAGAATTTCGGCTACCGCCAGCTCAACAATTTCTGGCGCGTGAAGGGCTGGTGGCAATTTCTTCGGGCCGACCAGAGCTGGGGTGAGATGACCAGGACCGGCCTGGGCGGCGCGAAGAAGTGAGCCCCGTCTGCTGAGTCACTTCAGCGTCCGCTCGATCTCCGTGATAAGCGCATCGAGTGCGGCGTGCGAGGCCCCATCGTCCGCCTGCTCGATCAGCAATGTCTCCAACGCCGATGCCCGCGCGCTGATCTCCGCAAACCCGAATGTCCCCGCGGCCCCGGCGAGCGAGTGCGCGGTGGGAATCAGGGTGTCGTTGGAGCCCACTGACGGGCCTCTCTGACGCGCCGCCCTCAACTCCGCGAGTTGAGTGGCGCACCGAGCCAGGAAACGCTGTCGTAAGGGGGCGAAGGGATCATTCAGAATGGAAGGGGCCTCCATGGATGGCTTTAGAGGTATTCAAGCAGAAAACTCGGTGGAGTGGAACGAACTGCTTGCGGTCCACGCTCCTGTCAGAGCAGAACTGCGGCGCCCGCTTCAGCCAAATGCAATGGCGATGAGTTTTTGATGTCCAACCGCGGAATGAGCGAGCTGGTCGGCATAGACCTTCTTGAAGGCCGGCGAGCGGGGTGCATTCAACGTATTTTCAAATGTTTGGAGCCTGCTGCGGTATTCGGATAGGCCGACAGGTCGGCGGCCGCAGCACGTCCGCTATCATGCAATTGGTGAAAGTGTACCATCCTGCCGCCATGAGCTCACGACCGGCAATACGGCTTGCATGGCCCAACAGTTTGCCTAGCCACTCGTCAAGCGCGGGACAACTGAAGCGCAACACGATTTCGTCCTTCCGATTTGGCACGAAAAAGAGCCAGATCGGCGGCATTGACGAAATCCTTCGGCGTTTCGTTCTCGGTGGGCACCGCTGTTGCGACGCCAACGCTGATGGTCACGCGATCCGAGCCGTGGGGTATGTTCAGCTCCCGCACGCTCTGGACGAGCTGCTCTGCGATCGCACTGGATTGTTCCAGTAAAGTGTCGACCAGCACGATGACGAACTCTTCGCCTCCGTACCGCGCAGCGAGATCGGTGGAACGGCCGGAACCGCTCTGGATTACGCGGGCGATTTGCTTGAGCACCTCGTCGCCGGCCATATGGCCATAGGTATCATTGTATCGTTTGAAGTTGTCGGCATCGATCATCAACAGCGACAATGGGGATTGTGCGCGAAAAGCACGCTTCCATTCAGACGCCAGATATTCGTCAAAATAGCGCCTGTTGCCGAGGCCCGTCAGGCCATCGATCCGCGTCAGACGTTCAAGCTCGAGATTAGCACTGATCAGCTGTCGCTGGCTTTCCCTTAGCGCTCGGTATGCAGCTTCTCGCTGGACGTGATCCAGATAGGCCCGCGTGTGATATCGAACGCGTGCAATCAGCTCGATACGATCCGGAAGCTTTACGAGATAATCGTTCGCTCCCGCAGCGAACGCTTCGCCCTTGGTGGCTGGGTCTTCCTTGCTCGACAGCACAATGACTGGTACCGCGCGTGTCGAAGCATGCTTCCGGTATTCTCGCACCAGATGCAGCCCATCGACCCCGGGCATGACGAGATCCTGCAGGATGACGGTTGGCTTTACCTCGTCGGCGACCGTGATCGCTCTCAATGGGTCGGTGCAGAAGTGTAAGGAGATATCAGGCTCGCTGGCTAGAGCGCGCCTGACCGCCTCGCAAACCATGATCTGGTCATCGATGAGCAGAACCATGGATGAATAGTTATCTGCAAGTGGTGGGACCAGCTGTGGTTCTAGCGTCATCGGACGAACCCTTTCACCTGGAGCGCTGAAAGGGCTTCGATTATGCGTGAGCCGATCGCACTCAAAGGAAGAATATCAACAGCCGCGCCGACATCGGCGGCGGCCTTCGGCATGCCGTAGACGGCGCTGGTTGCTCTATCCTGCGCGATTGTGAGATGCCCCTTGTCGCGGAGCTGTCTCAACCCGTGCGCACCATCCTTGCCCATGCCTGTGAGCAGGACTCCAATCACCGAGCCAGGCCACCATTGCGCGGCACTTTCGAAGAACACATCTACGGACGGCCGATAAACGCTGTCCTCGGGGCTAGGCGTATAGCCAAGTTGCTGAGCTGACTTGAAAACCAGATGATCCGCGGAACTGGCAATGAGAACGGTGCCCGCTTGAGGACTATCGTTTTCCCGCGCTGGACGGATCGGGAGAGGCGTATGCTGGCCGAGCCAATCAGCAAGGCCTGGAACGAATTGGGCATCGAGATGCTGTACGAGCACGATGGCGGCGGCGAAATCAACGGGAAACGCGCTCAGGACTGCGGCAGCGGCGGCCGGCCCGCCAGCAGAGGCACCGATTGCAATTAGCCGTCGAGCTGTCGGCTCAGCCGCACGGGACATCCTCCTTCTTGCCTTGCCCGGCGCATCGCCGATCAGCTTGCCGATCATTGCTATCTTGTTGGTCAACAGCCGTGCGGATTGCGAGGACGCATCACCTTCGATGCCTACTGAGGGAATATCGACGGCGTCGAGCGCGCCATGCCCCATCGCTTCGTAGACGCCGGCGACGTTGGCTTCGATACTGGCTGTCACCAGCAAGATTGAACATGGGGTTTCCGCCATGATTCTGCGGGTCGCTTCCACCCCGTCCATCTCTGGCATTGCTAGATCCATAAGTATCAGATCCGGCAGATCACGTCTGCAGACCTCGACCGCCTCACGCCCATTGGTCGCAATCCATGCGACTTGGTGTTCGCCGGTCGACATGACCAGCCGGCGCAGAAGTTCAACCGCCATCGGCATGTCGTTGACTACGCCAATTCTCATTCGTTGGTCGCCAATTTCGATCTCATTCAGTCGCCTCGCCGATCATGTCCACGACGGCATGGATCAGCGCCTCGTCCTGAAAGGTACTCTTGGTCAGATAATAGTCGGCACCGGCGTCAAGCCCGCGCGAGCGGTCTTCTTCCCGATCCTTGTATGAAACGATCATGATGGGTGTGTTCCTGAGATGGACGTCCTTTCTGATCAGGCTCACCAGTTCGATACCATCCATGCGCGGCATGTCTATGTCAGTGACGACGAGATCAAAAGGACCAGATCGGACGGCATTCCACCCGTCCATACCGTCGACTGCCACTTCGACGTCATAACCGTGATTGCCCAGCATCTTGCGCTGGAGTTCGCGAACCGTGAGTGAATCGTCAATCACCAGCACGCGCTTGCGTCTGCTCGGTCCGGGACCGCCCGCGGCTCGCCGAAGGGCTCGAAATCCGCTGGACGACGCAAGCTTTTCCACCGATCGAACCAGATCATCGACGTCGAAGATCAGAACAGGCGAACCGTCCTCCATCAGGGCCGCTGCGCTGATGTCCTTGATCTTGGCAAACCGGGAATCGAGAGGTCTGATCACCAGTTCGCGTTCCCCGAGAAAACGGTCGACGATTACGCCGTAGGCGTCCCCACGACTCGTTTCCACCACGACGACCGAGAGTTCCTCTGGTTCGGACGCAGACTCTCCTCGATCCAGCACCTCGCGCGCTGTCACCAACCCGATCTGTCGATCGTTCAAGCGAAAATGCGGGCGGCCCTGCAGGAGGTTGATCTCCACGCGCTGCAATTTCATTGTCTTGGAGATGGCAGCGAGTGGAAACGCATAGGGCTCCCCATCGACTTCGACGAGTAAGGTGCGCAGGACTGACAACGTCAGCGGCAGTTGCAGTTGAAACCGGGTTCCTCGACCAAATTCCGAGGAGACGCTCGTGATTCCGCGAACCTCCTTCGTCATCGCCTGCACTGCGTCGAGTCCCACGCCACGGCCGGAGACGTCGGACAGGCCAACTTTCATCGAAAAGCCGGGCAGAAAAAGGAATGCCAGCAATTCCGTTTCGCTGAGCGCGTCGGCGCTTTCCCTGGTTGCAAACTGCCGGGCGACGACAGTCTCGCGCAGCTTCGAGAGCTCGATCCCTCTGCCGTCGTCCACCACGGCTATTTGCAGCAGTCCGGCATTGTGCCTCGCTTCGAGCCTGATGAGTCCCTCTTCGGGTTTGCCGGTTGCGAGGCGCTCATCAGGCGGTTCAAGCCCATGGTCTACCGCGTTGCGCAGAAGATGCCCCAAGGGGGCATCCAGCTGCTCGAGGATATCGCGGTCGATGCCGGTCGAGCCGCCTACGATCTCCAGTCGCACCCGCTTGCCAAGTGTACGACCGAGGTCGCGGACCGTTCTTGCGTAGTGTCTCACCCCGTCTTCAAAAGGTCGCATCCGGCTCGCCAACGTCTCCTCGTACAATCGGTTGGCAAGATCGGTGGCTTTCCGATCGACTGAATCCAACTCATCGAGACGCTCCGCCAAGAAGGCTTGGCTCAACCGAAGCTTTCGCTGCGTTTCAACCAGCGCTTCCACCACAGCCGCATCTTTTGCGACCGGCAGCAGCACTGCATCAAGATTGTCGAACGCACTTGCGATGTCTGATTGAAGGTGCTTCAGCCGCAGCAGCCCGTCAGCGAATGGCCTGAGCCGCCGAGCTTCCATCAGCGACTCGCCGGCCAAACCGAGCAATCGGTTCAGGCTTTCTGCCGTCACCCGAACCATTCTATCTGAGCCGATGCTCCCTCGGGCTTGAGCTTTCGGCTCGACAAGGGGGTTCGCTGACGAGGTTGCCGCCGGCTCCTTTCGGCTATGCTCTGGCGTTGCGAAATCAGCTGCCGAATCTTGGGGTGCGGGCTCGGGGAGGGACAGTTCCTCGAACTTCGCCAGAAAGCTTTCGACTTCCGGGTTGACGCTCTCGTTCGATGATCCCGATGCGATCAATTTCAGAAGGTCAGAGCCTTGCAGAAGCGCATCTATATGCTCCTTGCGTACCCTCAGATGCCCACGTTGCGCGGCGACCAAGCAATCTTCCATTGCATTTGCAACTTTGACGGCGGGCGTCAGATCGATGATGCGGGCTGCTCCTTTCAGCGAATGCGCGGCCCGCATGCATTCTTCCAGTGCGTCGGTGGCGACAGGATCGCGTTCGAGCGCCAGAAGGCCGGAGGTCAAAGCCTGTGATTGCGTCTCCAGTTCGGCCTGGAAAAGGCTCAACATCGAAACCTGGCTGAAGTCCTCATCTGTCATGCCATGCTCCGATCCATCATCGTGAGCAGTTGTCCCGGGTCGAGACAGCCAACAGCCCGTTCCCGCCAGGGCAAAACGGCAACAGTAGCCGCCGACAGCGTCTTGCCGATCGTAGCTGGCACGGCGAGAGTGTCGCGTGCCCGGTAGCGATGTAAGCCGTGGACCTCATCAACCGTGAAAGCAACCCGCTTGTCCCGCTCGCCCACCACGACGAGGCGGCGAAATATCTTGGCTCGTCTGCCTTGTTCCTCCTCCTTGGCTTCGTCGATCCCGAGCAATTCAGCGAGCGACAGGCAAATCAGCAATTCGCCCCGGACATTGGCGATGCCGAGCACTGCACTATTCCTGCGGTGTGGAAGGGAATGAACGGGACGGGATTCAGCCACTTCATGAAAAATGCCAGCTGGAAGCGCCAGCCATTCGTTCCCCAACCGGAAGAGAACGGCCGTCTGCAGCGCTTCATCGTCCGTTGAAACGACCGCTGCACGACCAGCGTCATCAGGCCATTCGCCGCGATATGCCGAGGGCGCCGCACGATCAAGGAGGCGCCGTGCAATCTTCCTATAGGTCGGGCAATTCCGGCAGTGGAGATGCTGCTCCAGTTGGGGACAGGACTTGTCACCCCGAACGCCTATCCGCCGCCAGCAGTCGTCGATTTCAATCTGCTCCACTGGCAGAGCGATCCTTGTCGAAGCCGGCATCAGGTGCCGCTCCTTTTCTGGACCCGGACCAGCCTTCCGGCCAGCGCCTCGGCGCCGCTGTGGTCGCCTTGCTTGCGAAGCAGCAAAGCCAGGTGGACCAGAGCCTCTCGATGATTTGGCGCGAGATAGAGTGCCTTGCGATAGCTTTGCGCGGCCTTGGATGCAGCGCCATCCGCATCCTGAACGAGGCCCAGCAGATAGAAGATTTGCGCGGAAGGACCGAATTTCTCGAGATGGGCGAGGGCGACCTCCTGTGCCTCCTTTACCCGACCCGCATTGGCGATCCGTTCAACCGCGACTAGGCTTTCCGAGACCTGATCAACGGGCTTGGCCAGGGCCGGCGCACTGTTTTCCTTGCCGACGGTCAGTCGTGGCGGAAGAACGGGCTTGCTCTTGTTGAGCTTCGGGGTTGATGTCCGCACCGGGATAGCAGTTGTCGGCGCCGCGGCCTTGATGGGCTCCGATTCCAGGAAGGCAAAGGCCAAGGGCCATTCAGCGGAAATAAAGCCATGCAGCCTTGGAAGTGCTGCTTCCGCGGGACCGACCAGAAGAAGTCCGTCCGTGGCCAAGAGATCTTTCAGGCGGGTCAATGCGCGATCCTGCAGTTCGCGATTGAAATAGATCAGCAAATTCCGACAGAGTAGGATGTCATAGACCTCTTGCCCAAAAATTGCGCGAGTACCGAATAGGTTGCCGACCCTGAAGCGAACCTGTTTCAGCACCGCAGCACTGGGCCGCAACCCACCCTCGACCGCTTCGAAATAGCGGTCCCTGAATTCGAGATAGCTGCCGCGAAAGGAATTGCGCCCGTAGACGGCACGTTCAGCCAACGCGATATTGCGGGTACTGACGTCCACCGCATCGATGTTGAACTCGTGCGCTTCAAAGCCGGCATCGAACATGGCCATTGCGACCGAATAGGCCTCTTCACCGGTTGAACATGGCAGGCTCAAGACTTTTGTCGGCTGAGCACGCTTGTGCACGCGCGCATGCCGCGCCAACATCGTGAACGCTTCTCGGTCGCGAAAGAACCAAGTCTCCGGGATCACCACCGCATTGATCAGCTCCTGCAGCTCCTGCGGGGAACCGGTCAAGTGTTCCCTATAGGCCTGAGGATTGGCAATCCGGCACGCTGCCATCCGGTCTCTGACCGCCTGACGGACCACTGTCGGGCCAACGCTGGCACTGTCCAGTCCAATGGTTTCCATCAGGAGCTTTTCTATTGCGCCGGTCATTAAACACTCATCGCGGCTTGGCGGAGCAATGCGGTACGAATCTCTTCCGAAAGCAGCGCTTCCGCTTTGACCCACTGAATGATCTCCGTGCCATCCGAAGCCACCGGACCAAGATAAGACGGCGTTTCTGGCTCGAGGCCGAACGGCGCGAAGTCGGCAGGGTCTCGCTCGACCGTATCCGTCACCCGTTCCGCGACCAACCCAAGCAGGCGTTGCTCGCCATCTCGCGCCGGGTAGCGCGTAACAACGATCCGGGTGCTCAATAGGCGCTCCGATGGCCGGCCAAGCGCAAGAAGAGTAACATCGATGAGAGGGATGGGTATTCCGTTATAACTGACCAGACCGACCACACCGGTTGGCGCACCCGGCAGAACTTTCACATCGATATAGGGCAGCACCTCTTCAATTTGGTGGACATCGATCAAGTAGCGATCCGAACCCATACTGAAGGCGAGGAATAGCATTATCACCTCCTACTGCCGGCCCGCTATGCTCTCAGCTTGAACCTTGAAATGCTGCTTCGCATGCTACCTGAGACTTGATTGAGCTCGTCGATCGCGAGCGTCGATTGCTGAAGGGACTCGACTGTTTGCTGAGCTGCCTCGCTTAGCTGGGTTAGCGTGTCGCTTATCTGTCCCGCGCCGATCGCCTGTGCTTGCATGCCTTCATTGGCGACTTCGAAACGTGGCACCAACCCCTGGACCTGCTGGATGATGTCGAAGAGTTGCCCGCCGACCTGCTGGATTTCGTGCATGCCCCGGCGGACCTGCTCGGAAAACTTGTCCATGCCCATCACACCGGCAGCAACTGCCGACTGGATGTCTTTGACCATCTGCTCGATATCGTAAGTGGAGACGGCCGTCTGGTCCGCAAGCCTTCGGATCTCTGTCGCCACCACTGCAAAGCCCCGGCCATATTGGCCGGCCTTCTCAGCCTCGATGGAAGCGTTGAGCGACAACAGGTTCGTCTGATCGGCCACTTTGGTGATGGTCGTCACCACCTGATTGATGCTGCCAGCTTTCTCGCTGAGGATTGCGAGTTTGGAATTGATCGCACCCGCCGCGTCCATGACCTGCTGCATGGTTCCTTCCATACGGGTCAGCCCCTCTTGCCCTCCGCCCGCGACGGCAGCCGTTTGCTCGGCAACTGTCGAGACCTCGTTCATCGTGCGAACCAGCTCGTTTGAAGTGGCGGAAATTTCCTTGGCTGTCGCGCGGATCTCAGTCGTGGTCGCGGCGATTTCAGTCGCTGTTGCCTGCTGCTGCTTGGAGGTTGCAGCAATCTCAGTTATCGACGTGCCGACCTGTATGCTGGACCTTTGTACCTGACCAATGAGAGTTGTGAGATCGTCTGCCATTGCGTTGAAGCCGTCGGCAAGCACGCTGAATTCGTCCCGGCGCCTCAGATCGAGGCGTTCGCTGAAGTCGCCTTGCCGTATCATTTGAACCGCGTCGACCAAACGTGTGAGCGGAGCTGTGACAGCGCGAAACAGCTGGTAACCCAAAAGAAGGGCTAGTCCGAGGGCTATCAACAAGCCCACGCTCAAACCGACTTCCGCCGTGCTAACGATTGAGCTGATTCGCTGCGTCGCGCTGTTTGCCTCGCCTCTGTGATCCTCGAGCATGGCTTGCAGAGCGGACTGCAATTTCACAAAGATCGGCTCTACCGTGTTCTTGATGACCGGACTTTCATTGGGAGTTTCACCTTTCGACAAGGCAGCTCGGCTCGTGTCCAGCACAGCAGTTTCCGCCAGCCGAAATTGGTTGGCGAGTTCTTTGACGACTGCGTAATTCTGCTTGTCGATGTCGGAGACGATCGTTGCTTCATACTCGTCCATCAACCGCCGCACTTGGTCGCGATTGGTCGCGATCGTGCTTTCAAGCGTGCTTTTATCCGACGGGTTGTCCTGGAGGGCATATTCCTGAAGCAGGCTATGTGCCTTCATCTGCCCCATCATGATCTCGGTGCTGTGATAGAGGTCTGGAAGGATGCCCTTCTCGACCTCAGTTGCCTCCCGCTCCGCCTGAAGAAACCAGGCGTACGCGATAACGGCGATCACGGACATAACCACCAGAACGGCAGCGAAACTGACGAGGATGCGGTGGCGTATTGTCAGACTCGTCATGGAACCGGTTCACCTATGGGGGCATCGAGGCCTGCGCGAAAAGCGCTCGTTCCGACGTTTCGAAAAGGTGCGTCGAAAAGCAGCAGTCTTATGCAGAATGGTTTCTTTTCCGTTCCATCGCTAATGATGGCAAAGCGGCTCGCCAGTCGGCGCCCCCAATAAGCGTGGTCAAAGGCATGTCTCGCCGTCGACATAGATAAATCCGACATCGGCTGGGGCGGCACGCACCGTCAAGTGGAGCGTGCATGAGCTGCTTGAGGCCAGGAGTTGAATGACTGCTTAGTCCGCTTGATGCCGAAAGCCGACCTCTCGCTTGCGTCCACTAATTTCACCTTGAATCCAACGCAAAGTAAAAAAGGGCCGAGCTGAGACACATATGGTGTGCGCGCCGAGCGGACTTTGCGCTGCCGCCCGAGAACCATCTTGGAACGAAGCCAAACGTTCTCTAATTGCAGATGCTGGTGACTTGGAAGGACGCGCACAACGGAAATCCAAGGAATTTTCGACGCACTCGCAACATCCAAGCATGAGCGGTGGAGAGAAGTTCTATACTCACCTGTTCGACCCGGGGCCTGATGACCGTCCCATGCCGGGGTTGATCCATATGGCGTGGCGTCGCAGGCGCGAACCTTCAAATTTTCCGTGATAAAGAGAATGCTGGATTCAGTAGGCTGACAATTGTAGTGCCGAGAATAGATGAGGCCCGCAATCGCTTGAAGAAATTGGAGTGAAGCTGGCCGCTGAACCGGAGGCTGACTGCGGAAGGATCGCTACGAGTTCATCTGCAAGGCGTGGGCGTCACAGCCGGAACGCTTCAGACTCAATCCGCTCCAGCAAATGCCGGGACCAAACATTTAGGCGATCAACCGGGGTGGGCAAGATGTGCCGCGTGCGCAGATATCAGGGCCCTGAATCTGCCGCTCAACAGGCACCTCGCCGCTGGCCAATCGCTCGCCGCTGGAAAACGCGGCCGCGCTGGCTGAGGAAAAACATCTTCGGCTGGGCCGGCGACTCTATGCCATGAAGCCTCCGGCAGGCTTGGACCGCGCGAAAAAAGGCGGCGTCGCCCGGCTGGGTCTGTCACACTACACCACGACGGACGAGGTCGACCAAGCCATAGAGGCCGTTGCCCGGCTCGCGGTCCGACGGGGGGCATTAAGTAGGCAAAAAGGGGACCAGCTGTGGCTGCTGTGGATAATGGTCCTGGTGTCTTGCTGATTGGGCCAGCTAGCGCGCACTCTCACAGCTATGGTGGCAGAGCATGTCGAATTGGCCTTGTTTGAGCAGTCACTCGGCAACATCGAAGGCCTCAATCGACCGTTCTGTGATCGTGTGGCGGACGCTGCGGAAAAAACCGAAGGGTCGGTTCTGTTCGATGTCCGCGTTGACGGCGATACCTGGGTTCAGCGGATAGCTGCGATTGGATATGGCGTGATAGGTACAGCTATAATCGTGATGGGGAAGAACGGACAACTTAGATGCGCATCGGTAGACGGGGATACCGCTCTTTTGGTGTCAGAACTGGCTGCCTGGAATGCGTCTCCGCTTGGTGAGCAAGCGAAGATTGATCAACGCGGAGCAGCCAACATCCTGCTGGCGACGCTCCGTAGTTCAGGTCACTTCGGCAGTGGTGGCTGGCGTTCCTGAGCGAGGCTTATGCAGCCTTCTGGCTAACCACCAGCGGGATAGTCGAGTTCCAACGATCCAGATTTCCAGGGCGGCAAATTGCTTGCCCTGTGACGTCCCGTGACTGACGGTCAGGTCTCCCTACCTGGGCGGGTTGGGCTACAATACCGGCTTCGCCAAAGCGGTCGATCTTGCTGGAAGCTTGCTGCCGCGGTCACGGGTTGAGCCATGCCGCATGGCAGCTACGTACAGGCAGCCTTACAGCAGCAGAATGAAAACCGACCACCCTATTCCCGCCTGTACGGCACGCCCAGCATAGCCGGTGCGCTGGTCCGCGAGCGACGGATCATCAACGCAACGATCGCCGCAACATAAGGCATCATCAACATATATTGGTAGGGAATTGCGATACCGACGCCCTGGATTTGCAATTGCAGCGCGTCGAGGAAGGAGAACACCAGAGCCGCCACGAAAATCGGGTAGGGGCGCCATAGGCCGGCGATGACGATGATGATGGCCAGCCAGCCGCGCCCGTTGGTCATGTCCGGCACGAAACGCGCCGCCTGGCCGACGGAGAGAAACGCGCCGGCAACGCCCGCCATCAGGCCGCCGAAGAGCACGGCGGCATATTGCACCGGCGCGACCTTTACCCCCTTAACATCGAGGGCCTTGGGATTGTCGCCGGCGCAGCGCACGATCAGTCCATAACGCGTCCGGAACAGGAAGAGCCATACCGCCGGCACCATCAGAAAGGCTATGTAGGTCAGCACCCGCTGGTCAAACAGGATGGGGCCCAGCACGGGAACATCGCTCAGCCCTGGCACCGGCACATCGGCGAAGAAAGGGATGGTCGGCGTCTTGCCGTCGCCAGCGAAAGCGGAACGCAACCAGTATGTGGAAAGGCCGGCGCCGAGCAGGTTGACGGCAAGACCGGTGACGATCTGCTCTACTTTCAGCGTGATCACCAGCACGGCAAAGACGAGAGCCATCAGCGCGCCGGTAAATCCGGCAGCGAGGACGCCCAGCCATAACGACCCGCTTTCATAGGCGGCGAGATAGCCGGTGAAGGCTCCCATCAGCATCATGCCCTCAAGACCCATATTGTAGACGCCGCTGCGCTCGGCGATAAGTTCGCCAAGTGCGGCGAGCAGGAGCGGGGTGCTGATGCGGATGGTGGCCGCCGCCACACTGACCAGGATTGAGGTTTGAAAGAGTGCGTCAAGCACGGCCGACCCTCCGCAGGCGGAAATTGCACGCTGCCCAGCCAGCTAGGAAGAACAAAAGCAGGATCGCCTGGATGGCGTATATCAGCGCCGAGGGCACGCCGGTCTTGATCTGCATGAGCGTAGCGCCGTTGAGCAACGCTCCGAACAGCACCGAGGCAACGACGACGCCAAGCGGATGCAATTGGCCGAGGATGGCCACGATGATGCCGCTGTAGCCGTAACCTGCTATTACGCCTGCCTTCAGGCGGTAATGGACGCCGTAGACTTCCGTGATCCCCGCGAGCCCCGCAAGCGCGCCGGAAACCAGAAGCACAACTATGACCAGCCTTCGAGTATTGGTGCCCTGTACATCGAGCGCGCGCATGTTGGACCCGGCAGCCTTGATCTCATAGCCCAGCGGTGTGCGCGTCAACAGCATGTGAACCAAGCCAGCCGCCACAATCGCCAGCAGGAAGCCGGAATGCAGGCGTGAACCGGAAAACAGCAACGGAAGCACCGAGCCCGGATCGACCTTCGGCGTCTGTTCGAAGAAGGCGCCCGCCTCGCTCCATGGGCCGCGCAGCAGCAGCAGCGAAAGGACATAGACGATGATGTAGTTGAGCATGACGGTCGAGATCACCTCATCGACCGAGAAGCGGGTCTTCAGCACGCCCGCAAGGCCGGCATAGAGTGCGCCGCCGACAATGCCACCGATTATAACCACAGGAATTTGGATGAAAGGCGAAAATCCGGTGAGATTGTGCTGCGCCCAATAAGCGAACATGGCGCCGGCAAAAACCTGGCCTTCGGCGCCAATGTTCCAGATACGCGCGCGGAAGGCGACACAGGCGGCAAGACCGGTGAAGATCAGGGGCGTTGCCTTGACCAGCGTTTCGCCGGCGGCGCGCAACGAGCCAAAGCTGCCTTTCAGGAGAGCCGTGAAGGCGGCACCCGGGCTGGCGCCCGCGGCGGCGAAAAGCAGACTGCAAACCAAAACCGCCGCGATCGCCGCCAAAGCAAGTGCAACAATGCGCGCGGTCGGCCGCGGTTCCAGCCGGCGCTCGAGGCGCCACTCCACGAGATTGAAATCGGTCACGCCGCAGCCTCGCTCCCATGGCCGGCCATCAGGCTGCCGATTTCGTCATAGGTGGTTTTTTCCGTATCGAGCACCGCAAGGATGCGGCCGCGAAACATCACACATATACGACGGCTGAGAGCGAAAAGATCCTCCAGTTCCTCGCTCGCAAGCAGGATGGCGCAGCCTTCGTCGCGCTTGTGCAGGAGTTGTCGGTAAACGAATTCGATGGCGCCGACATCGAGTCCGCGCGTCGGCTGGTTGCACAGCAGAAGCCGCTTCGCTTTGGCGAACTCG
This sequence comes from Mesorhizobium sp. B2-2-4, assembly GCF_006442375.1. Lineage (NCBI taxonomy): Bacteria > Pseudomonadati > Pseudomonadota > Alphaproteobacteria > Hyphomicrobiales > Phyllobacteriaceae > Mesorhizobium > Mesorhizobium sp. B2-2-4. The sequence continues at coordinate 22,224 of NZ_VFWB01000020.1, forward strand.
CGGGCGAGGATGACCTTCTGCGCGTTGCCGCCAGACAATTTGCGAGAGGGTGACGACGGCCCGGTTGCGGCAATCGAATAGGCAGCGATGACCATGCGCGCATTTGCGTCGAGCGCCGCGGTGTCGATGAATGGCCCATTGCGCCAGCGCGTTTGCCATTGTTGGCCAAGGACAAGATTCTCGCCGATATCGAGATCGGCAACGAGCCCGTCGCGGAAGCGGTCGCTGGGCACGTAGCCAATGCCTTTCGCAGCAACCGTCGCCGGTGAGTACGCCTGCAGAGTTTCGCCATCGAGCAAGACCGTGCCGCCGTCGGGCGCGGCGAGGCCTGCGAGGCACTCGAACAGCTCGTCTTGGCCATTCCCGGAAACGCCGGCGATGCCGACGATCTCGCCGGCTGCGATGTCGAGCGATGCGTTGTCCAGCACGGGCCTTCCATCGCGCAGGTGCGTGAGCCCACGCACCGAAAGCACCGTCTCGCCGGTCGCTTTCGCATCTGCGGCGCGCGCCGGCGCCGCAACTGAGCGGCCGACCATCATGGTGGTGAGTTGGTCGCGGCTGACGTTCGAGGTTATGACCGTTCCGACCAGTCTGCCCTTGCGCAGCACGCTGACCCGGTCGGATTGCATCACTTCCGACATCTTATGGCTGATCAGCACGACCGACAGATCTTCACTGGTGAGCCGCCGCACGATCGCAAACAGGCGGCGCGATTCCTCGGGCGTCAGCACCGCCGTCGGTTCGTCGAGGATAAGCAGTCTGGCGCCAGTGTAGAGCGCCTTGACGATCTCGACCCATTGCTGTTCGCCGACGGAAAGGTCGCCGACGTGCCGGTGTGGGTTGAGCGAGATGCCGTAGGTGGAGCAGATCGTCTCGATCCTGGAGAGAGCCTCAGCCCGGCCCAGCCGCCAGCCGGAGCCCGTTCCTACCGCCACATTCTCCAGCACAGTGAAGTTGGGCACCAAGACGAAATGCTGGTGCACCATACCGATGCCGGCGCGGATGGCTTCGCCCGGCGAGCCTAGCTGGACGGTCTTGCCGTCCACCCGAATTTCGCCGGCGTCTGGCTGGTAGAGCCCGTAGAGGCAGGACGACAGTGTCGACTTGCCTGCGCCATTCTCCCCCAACAAGCAATGCAATTCTCCGGGCATGACGTCGAGCGAGACGTCGTCATTGGCAGCAAGCGCAGCGAAACGCTTCGTCAGGTGCCGAACCGACAGGCGCGGTATCTTGCTCATCTCGGATCGGCCCGGCACCACCTCCGGCGTCAGTCCGATTTCGGCTCGTTCACATTGAGCTCGATTTTCTTCTTGCCGCCTTGGATGGCCTTGGCCGTTTCAGCCGCAAGCGCCTTTACGTCATCGGGCATTTTGGCTTCCCAGGCAGGATTGAGGATGAGGTCGCCCGAACCCTGCTGCCAGCTGAACCACCTTGGTTCCTTCGGCGCGTCGAATTTGGCGTTCATGGTCTTTGCCTTCCACCATTCATCGATGATCCAATTAATGTGCGGATCCCATTTGACGATGGTGGAGGCGACGATCGACTTCGGCGCCACTTTCGACATGTCCACATAATTGCCGAAGCAGCCTATGCCGCGCTCCTCGCAAACCTCGAAGGCGCCCGACATCTGGTAGATCATGTCCGCGCCGGCGGCGATCTGCGCCGAGGTCGCCTCGTTCGATTTAGCCGGATCGAACCAGGACTGGATGAAGGTGATCTTCTGTTTCACCTTTGGGTTCGCTTCCTTGGCGCCGGTGAAGAAGGCATTGATCTGATCGTTGGTATCTTCGGCCGGGAAGGTGGAGATGGCGCCGATGACATTCGACTTCGTGAGTTTGCCGGCCAGTTGCCCCATCACGTAGGCAGGCTCGTGCGCGTGGACGAATATCCAATAGGCATTGCCGCCGAGTCCGCGATTGCCCGAACCGCTCATGACGAACATCGTATCGGGGAATTCGTCCTTCAGCTTCTCGATCGCATCTGCATAGGCGGTGTCGCCGAACAAGATGTCGTAGTCGCCGGTCTCAGCATAGGTGCGGAACACCTGCTCGGCATTGTCGTAAACGTTCTCGGTATAATTGACCTCGATGTCGAGGCCGTGGGGCTTGGCGGCGATGATCCGGTCCATGGAACTCACGAAGGATGATTCCCACGGTGCTTCCTTGCCCGCCGAAAGAATGCCGGCGATCCTGAGCTTGGTCGGCTCTTCGGCTTGTACGCGGCCGCCCCACAGCCACGTCGCGGCCACGAGCGAAACAGCGACAACAAGGTTTTTCAGCATGGTTCCCTCCCTTTTCTAGCGTTCCCAGTCATGAGGCCGGCTTAACGGATCGACCACCGTCAGGTTTATGCAATCGATCAGGCCGAGATCGGTTATCGCGAAATCGGGTATCGCGGTGATCTGCAGCACGAACATGTACATGAAAGGCCATGGCAGCCTACAGCCGAGCGCGCGCGCGGCGGCGTCGAGCTCCTGCTCTTTCTTCGCCATCTCTGGAGGATCAATGTCCGATACGATTCCGCCGATCGGCAGGGGCAGGAATGACACGATCCGACCGCCGTCCGCCACCGCCTGGCCGCCATTGTTCTCGATAATGTGGTTGATTGCCAACGACATGTCGTGGGGATTGGTGCCCACACAAACGATGTTGTTATCATCAGGCGCCGTCGAAGTGGCGAGTGCGCCGGAGCGCAGTCCGAAGCCTGAAGCGAACGCGACCGGCCGATGGGAAGTGCGGCCGTAGCGTTCGACGACGGTGAGATACTGCACGTCCTGTGATGGATCCGCGTCTATATAGCCGTCGCGGACCGGGAGCACGACATCACGTCGCGTGCGTACGAATATTCTCTCGGGCGTAACGGCGATCGCCAGCACGGCCGCCTTGTCGCCCGCTCCGGGCGCGCGCACCAATAGGTCTTTCTGTGAAACCGGCGCTACCTTGAATGTGTTGGTGACAACGGCGCTGCGGGCAGGCGGCGCAAGATCGTCCACGAGCTTGCCGTCGCGGGCGGCCAGCTTGCCCTTCGCGATGACACCTGAGACATGGAAATCCGCGATATCCTTGACCAGCAGGATATCGGCGGCGAGCCCGGGCGAGATCGAGCCGACCTTCTGGCCGATGCGCAGCGCCTCGGCGCCGTTGATGGTCGCCATCTGGATGGCGGTGAGCGGCGGAACTCCCATCGCGACCGCCATGCGGATCATGTTGTCGAGGTGGCCGCGGGCCAGGATATCCGAGGCGACCACGTCATCGGTGCAGAAGCTGACCCGGCTCGTCGCGGCTATTCCCATCTCGGTGACCATCCGCAGGTTCTCTTCGAGAAAATGGGAGATCGAAGATTCGCGAATGACGACATGCATGCCTTTGCGCAGCTTCTCCAGCATCTCGTCCGCCGTGTAGCTCTCGTGGTCGGAGCGCACTCCGGCCTGCAGGTAGCTGTTCAATCGATTGCCGCGACACATCGGCGAGCAGCCGAGAATCGGCAGACGGCTCTTTTCGGCGATCTCGACCGCCTGCAGAACGTGCTCATCCATCGTGTCGACGAACTCGCGCACCGTCTCCCATATGCCGATGCATTCCGGCCAGGAATGGGTGGCGCGGTGATCGTCCGGTCCGAAATAATAGCCGACGTTGGAGCGAGGCAGTGTGTAGGGCGTCTTGCATGGTGCGCCCCAGAAGATCTTGAGAGGGGTTGCCTTGGCCTCGTCGAGGAATTCGCGGGCGCCTTCCAGGCCGGACACCACGAGGATCTGGTCGAGGCCCGACACAATCGAAGTGGTGCCGAGCGGCACCACCGCCTTGGCGAAGCTAGTTACCGACATCTTGGAACATTCAACGTGGAGGTGGCCGTCTATCAGGCCAGGGCAGAGGAAATAACCAGTAGCATCGATCATCTCGGTCTCGGGGCCGCGGTACTCCGAGACGTCTCCGACAGCGACGAGGCGATCCTTGTAGACGGCGACGTCGGCCGGATAGATCTCACCCGAAGCGACGTTGACTAGTGTGCCGCCGGTGACGATGAGAGTCGATTTATGCTCGGCGCGACCAGCACGGATGAATTCGCGTATGTCGGACAAATTCATCTCCGCTCGTGTGGCCTCGCTCGGGCTTGGGACCAAGCTTGTCTGCGCCAAAAATCCCACCTTGCGCGCTCTGATCCTGTCGTATTAGGGTCGTCCATGCAAATGGCAGTTTCTGGCTAGTTCTGGACGCACCGTTCAAATTCTTGGACGATCGATGGATTTTGAAGCGATCGATTATTTTATCAAAGTGGCGGAGGCGCAGTCGCTCTCGCACGCCGCGAAACTGTATGGACTGCCCAAGTCCAGCCTCAGTCACAAAGTGCGCGCGTTGGAGGATTCGCTCGGTGTCGCACTGTTTGTGCGCGACGGTCGGGAACTGCATTTGAGCGATGCCGGGGCCGAGTTCCTCGACCATGCGCAACGCATCAAGGAAAGTTGCGAAGGAGCCAAGGCGGCGATCGCCGAGGCGGGCCACGATATCGCCGGCACGCTGACGATCGGCTCGACCGGCGAGTTCGGCACTTCCTTCACCTCGGAACTGCTGTTCGCCTTCCGTCAACAGTATCCGCAGGTGAATGTCGACGTGATCTTCCTTTCGCTCGGCTATTTCCTGGCGCCCGAAAAGCACCAGCCTTTCGACGGCATATTCCATTGGGGCGAGCCGGCGAACTCAGACTACATCGCTCGCAAGCTCGGGGAGGCTTCCTTCTGTCTCTACGCCAGCCCGCGCTACATTGAGCAATTCGGGGAACCGTCGACGCCCGCAGACTTGGCGGGCCATGGGGCCGTCGCCTTCCGCCGCCCGAGCGGCGTGCAATCCTGGCATCTCGAGCGCGGCGCGGAAACGGTCGACTTCATGCCGACCGCGCAGTGCATGGCGAACGACTACTGGATGCTGAAATACTTCGCCGTAGCCGGCGAGGGTATCGTCTATCTGCCAGCCTTCTTCACCGAGATCGAGTGCAAGAACGGCGATCTGGTGCCGGTGCTCCCGCAATGGCGCTCGCCACTGGTTCCAATCAATCTGCTCTACATGCGACGCCGGTATGTGTCGCGTAAGTTCGCCGCTTTCCTTGATTTCTGCCTGGACTATTACCGCCAGCGCGCCGCTTACAGTTCGCCAAGATATTGCGTCGAGGTCGTGCGGCCCTTTGCGGGCGCGCGCGCCGGGGGAGAAAACAACAGATGATCCAGAGCTGGTTCGAATGCGCGCCGCAGTTGGTTGATGTCGCCATGGGACGCACGCCGGCCGACATGGTGGTCCGGAACGTGCGCTGGGTGAATGTCCATTCGGGCGAGATCATCCCCGCGACGGACATTGCCATCGCGGTCGGCCGCTTCGCCTTCGTCGGCCCGAATGCCGACCATGCCGTGGGCCCCGAGACGCAGATTATCGACGGAGAGGGCCGCTACGCGCTGCCGGGGCTGTGCGATGCGCATATGCATGTCGAGAGCGGCATGGTTACCGTTACCGAGTTCGCGCGTGCGGTCATCCCGCATGGCACCACCTCGATGTTCATCGACCCGCACGAGATCGCCAACGTCCTAGGGATGCCGGGCGTCAAGCTGATGCACGACGAGGCTGCCGGACTGCCGATCAATGTGTTCGTGCAAATGCCGAGCTGCGTGCCGAGCGCTCCGGGCCTCGAGAACGCGGGTGCCAGCCTCGGTCCCGCCGACGTGCGTGAGGCGATGTCGTGGCCGAACATCGTCGGCCTCGGCGAGATGATGAACTTTCCTGGGGTGGTCGCCGGAAATGGCGACATGCTGGCCGAGATCGCTGCCACTCAGGCGGCAGGCAAGACGGTGGGCGGCCACTATGCCTCGAAGGATCTCGGTCTGCCCTTCCATGCCTATGTCGCCGCCGGTCCGTCCGACGATCACGAAGGCACCAGCCTGGCCGACTGCGTTGCGCGGGTGCGCCAGGGCATGCGCGCCATGTTACGGCTTGGCTCCGCCTGGTACGACGTCGCCGCGCAGATCAAGGCGCTGACCGAGCTCAGCCTGGACTCGCGCAATTTCGTGCTGTGTACCGACGACAGCCATTCCGGCACACTAGTCAATGACGGCCATATGAACCGCGTTGTGCGCCATGCCATCGCCCAGGGATTAAAGCCGATCACCGCGATTCAGATGGCCACCCTGAATACTGCTCAGCATTTCGGCATGGAGCGTGAGCTTGGCTCGATAACGCCCGGGCGGCGCGCCGACCTGGTTTTGACCTCCGATCTCACCGAACTCCCGGTCGAAACCGTCATCGCACGCGGCTGTGTGGTGTCGAACGACGGCAAGCTCGTCGCCGACATCACGCCCTACGACTATCCCGCCTCGACCAAGAACACGGTTCGCTTGGGCAAGAAGCTCTCAGCGGCGGACTTCGACATCGTGGCGCCCGAGGGTGCGAACCAGGTCATGGCGCGGGTCATCGGCGTGCTCGAGAACCAGGCACCGACCCGTGCCCTGGAGGCTTCGCTCGGCGTCTTGAATGGTATCGTTCAGATGGATCGGACCGGTGACGTCTGCCAGATCGCGCTGGTGGAACGGCATCACGGCACGGGAAAGGTCATCAACGCGTTTGTTTCCGGCTTCGGTTACGACAAACCATGCGCCATCGCCAGCACCGTCGCCCATGACAGTCATCACATGATCGTGGTGGGTACCGACAAGAACGACATGGCGCTGGCGGCGAATCGGCTGGGACAGGTCGGCGGAGGCGTCGTGCTGTTCAGCGAAGGACGCGAACTTGCGCTTGTCAGGCTGCCGATCGCCGGACTGATGTCTGACCAGCGCGCCGAGATCGTGGCAGAAGAAGCCAATGGCCTGATCGCGGCGATGCTTGCCTGCGGATGCGCCCTCAATAATGCCTATATGCAGCACTCTCTGCTGGCGCTTGTCGTCATCCCGGAATTGCGCATCTCCGACATCGGACTGATCGATGTGTTGAAGTTCCAGCCGACCGAAGTGCTGGTCGCCACGACCGCATGAGGAGGCGGATTTAACCTGACATCACCTTCGTCCTGATTATTTTCGGGTCACTCCTCGTCTCTTCGGCATTCATCCAATAAATCATAGCCCTTCCTCCCGCGCATAGGCAGCAAGAAGGTCCGGAAAGTCATTTTCGGGTTTCGCTTTCAGCAGCGCACGTGTGGTGATTGCATCAATATGATGGTCCATCAAGGCAGCAGCCTTGTTCCGGTCGGCCGCGGCCAGGGCGGCAATGATCTCGTGATGCTCGGATACGGCACAGTCGGACGAATGCGGCCGTCCGTAGAGCGACAGGATGAGCGATGAACGCGAAACGAGTTCCGTGACATAGCGCAGCAACAGTTCGTTTCCGGTCAGCGAGGCAAGCAGCACATGAAATTCGCCGGCCAGCTGAATCGAGGACGCGGCATTGTTGGCTTTGGCCATCTCTTCCGCGTCGACATGAGCTTCGAGCTGTTTGATCTTTTGCGGCGTCAGCTTGCCGATCAGCTTGCCGACCACCAGCGCTTCAAGCGCCCGCCGCACCTCGAATATATTGTGGCCTTCCTCCAGGCTCGGCTGCGCGACGCAGGCACCCTTGTGCGGGCGCAATTCGACCAGGCCTTCGCCGTTCAGTCTTGCCAGCGCCTGCCTGACAATGGTGCGGCTGACGCCCAGCCGCTCGCCGATCGAATCCTCAGGCAGCTTTGTTCCCGCGGTCAGCGCCTGGTCGAGTATGACGCGCTTCAACGTGCGATAGACCGCGTCGGACTTGGATACGGCGGATTTCGGATTTTTATTGCGAATGTTGATTGTCATGACCGATCCTGAAAATTCATATCCAAGCACACAAGAAGAAAAGCATTCGCAAAGCCGGAGTTTAGAGATGCAAACGGCCCGGCGTCGAGGGCCAATGCCGTCGGCTCGCGTGCCATCAAGGTTTATTCCAATCGTTGTGTGTCGTTTCTGGAGCCCTCATGCCATGAACATCCGATAGCTGGGAGGGAAAATCTCGGCGACCGTCGGATGTCGCCAGGTGCGTTGCGGATAACGCTGGACAAGCCGTTCGAACTGGGCCTGTGCGCGCTGGTGGGCTGCATCGAGATCGAAACCCGGAATGGTTCGGGCGCTCATCACGGTGCGCCCGTCAATGATGACCGTGTGCACATCGCGTCCGCTTGCGGACGTCGTCAGGCAGGCGATCGGATCGAGGACCTGTCCCAGATGGTTGCCGGACAGGTCGAACACGACGATGTCGGCGGCTGCTCCCGCCTGCAAACGTCCCAGGTCCGACCGGCCGAGCGCGTCGGCGCCGCCAATCGTTGCCGCGTCATAGAGATCGGCTGATTTCGGCGTCTCCAGATTGCCCGCCATGACGCGGCCGAGCATCAGGCCGACCTGCATGTTCTGCACCATGTCGGGTGGCCAGGTGTCCGTGCCCATGCCGATGCGCAGACCCTGGCCGCGAAGGCGGGCGAAATTGTCGAGCGCCGCGCCATGCCGCGCCATCACCAGCGGGCAATGCACCAATGTGGCACCCGAACCGGCGATGATTTCGAGATCATCGCCGTCGGCGTGGGTGCCATGCGGCAACAACGCTCTTTCGCTGAGAAAGCCGATGTCCTGGAGCCAGCGGGCGGATGTCGTGCCGAACCGGCGACGCACTGTCTCGATCTCGAATGAAGACTGGCAGCAATGCAGACGGACCGGCACGCCGAGGTCTCGCGCGGCATTGGCGGTCCTGCGCAACAGGTCGGCGGTCCAGAACTCGACACGGTCCGGTGCAAGCATGGTTCGCACCAATCCGCCGAAGCCCCCTTCGTGCTCCAGGCAAAAGGCAACGGCCCCGTCCAGACCCTCCGCGCCGCGCTCTTCGTCCACCTCGACGACGATGCCGCCATCCGCTTCGATGACGGAATGGCCGGCGCGAAAGGCAGGCCCGAGATAGACGCGAAGGCCCAACTCTGCGGCGCTTTCGGCGGCGGATGCGAATTCGTCCGATGTCTCGTTCCATGCACGATAAAACAGCGATGCGATCGGCAATGCAGTAGTGATGCCGTTGCGGATGAGTTGCGCGAAGGCATAGTGTTTTTGAAACGTCAGCTCCTCGCGCGCCAGCATTTCTACCGGCCCGGCTTCCACATAGTCGCGCGGCCAGACGCGGCCCTTCTTCCAGCCGGGTTGATGATCGAGGCCGAGCACGCCCGTATCCAGGTCCGAAAGCGCATCCAGATCGATGAAACCCGGGCCGATCAGCGCCCTGCCATGATCGATCCGCCGCTTTACAGGCCCGCCGTAGCGATGGCCGACGAAGACGATCCTGCCGTTCTCATGGACGACCTCGCCATTCTCCAGAAGGACATGGCGCCCGTCCCGGTGGCCGACAACCCATCGTGCGGTGAGCAGGACGGGTCCGTCGTCACGCTGGTTCGTCCGACGACTATGCGACATCGGGCAGATCTCCGGCCAGCGCACCGTCACGCACGAGCACGCGGCCGCCGCGGATGACCGTGCGCTTCCGTGGGGTCAGGGCCACGGCTTCCGCCAGGGTCCGCGCGCAAACCAGCACGACATCGCCGTGGCAACCGGGCGAAAGCCCATAATCCGTCAGGCCGATACCTTGCGCGCCGCCAAAGGTGCAAACGCGCGCCGTCTCTTCCAGATCGGCATCGTTGGTCATGCCGTTGCGCTGCGCAAGATATTTGGCCCGCTCCAGCATGTCGCCATTGCCCCATGGCTCCCAGGTGCCCTGGATGCCGTCGGAACCGGATGCCACGACGAGGCCGGACTGGCGCATCATGCGCAGCGGAACCGCCGGCGCGGATGGGCTGCCGACCGTCATGACGGCGATGTCTTCAGCCGCCAGCGCGTCGATCAACGTGTGCTGCCTATGCGTGTCCAGCATGCCGAGACAATAGGCATGGCTCACCATGACGCGGCCCTGAAGGGAGAGCGCCTTGGTCCGTTCGACGATCAGCTCAAGGCAGAAGGCGCCCAATTCTCCCGGTTCGTGCAGATGAATGTCGACCGGCTTGCCGTATCGATCCGCGAGCGCGAAGATTGCATCCAGGTGGCGAACCGGATCCCGCTCGATCGTTGCCGGGTCGATGCCGCCGACAATATCGGCCCCCGCCTTCAATGCGTCCTCCATCAGCGCCTGCGTGCCTTCGCGTCCCAGCATGCCGCTTTGCGGGAAGGCGACGACCTGCACGTCGACCAATCCCTTGAAGGCTTCGCGCGTTGCAACGACACCCTCGATGTTGGTAATGCCGATTTCCGTATCCACATCGACATGGCTGCGGATATGCGTCACGCCGAAAGCCAGCGTCTGCACGATCTGACGCGCCGATTGCCTGCGCGCATCGATGCCGAGTTCCCGCTTGGCCTTCCTGTCGGCCAGGATCCTGTCGTTGCGCGTGGGTCCCACACGGTTCTGAAACCAGTCCATGCCGACAAGCGTCTTATCGAGATGCGTGTGCGCCTCGACCAGGCCGGGCAGGGCAACCTGTCCAAGCCCGTCGATTTCGTGCGCCGCTTTCCCGCTGGTTGCTTGCGCGAACCGACCGTCGCGAATGTAGAGGTCCGTGACAGCGCCGCCCAAGGGCCTGACATCGCGAATGAGAAGGTCTTCGGTCATCTGGGTCTCCCTGTTTGCGCCCCGGAACTCGGCCTATGCCAGCCCGGCGCGTTTCATCATCAGATGGAAGGCTCCTTCGGCGCGATCCAGAATGGCGTCTTCATCGTGATCGACGAGGCGGCGTCCACGCATGAGGACACGCCCGTCGACGATCGTCGTGTCAACATCCGCGCCGTTGGCGAAGCGTGCCAGCCGCTGCGCGGGGTGCGCCGGCGGCCACAGATGCGGCTGGCGCATGTTGACCAGGATGATGTCGGCGCGCTTGCCCGGTTCCAGCGAGCCGATTTTGTTCTCCATCGACAGGGCACGCGCGCCCTCGATGGTCGCCATCTCCAGCAATTGCATCGGCGGCAGGACCGCATCGTCCCTGAAGTGCCGGGCATGATAGCGGTGCGCCTGGAACATGTTGCGGAACATGTCGAAAGAGCGATCGGGCGCCGCCGCGTCGGTGCCGAGCGACACGGTGACACCCCTTTCCATCAGTTCCGTCGCCGGACAACGGCCCGAGACCGACATCAGAGCACTTGGATTATGCGCCACCTTGGCGTGGCTGCGTTTCAGCGCGGCGATGTCTGCCTCGGTCAGTTCGATGCAGTGCGCCAGCAGCGAATGCTCGTCGAACAGATCCAGCCGTTCCGCATTGGCGGCGATGGAACCGTCGCGATGGCCATCCTGGATGAACAGCACGTTTTTTGCGCGAGCAAGGTCGCGAGCATTGCGGGACAGATTGTATACCGTTTGTTCGTCAAGTTCGCGCCGAGTGAACACCGGGAGAGAGACCGCAATCCGCACGCGGCCATCGCGACCAGCCCAATCATCGATGATTTCCGCGCACACTGCCAACTGGGTTTCCGGCGAAATGGTGATTTCGACAGACGGAACGTATGCGTGGTCCCGATAGACATGGGACGAGGTCGGCCGGTTCGGCCCGACGGCGAGTATCTCGCGCACTCCCATTTCGGCGATGGCGGCAAGATGTGCCCGTGCTGCCCCCGGCGCCTCGGTGCGCATGATGTCCGGCCCGCCGCCAAACAGCAGGGCAGCGGTGGTCGTTCCGCATTTTATGCGCTCAAGGGCCGACAATGTGGCCTCGGCTGCCCAGAATTCCGTATCCGACGCCTCTGCATAGATACGCCCCGCGATAGTCATCCAGGCTTCGGAATCGTCTCCCAGGCCTTTGGTCAGCATGTGACCCGCATGCGCGTGCGTGTCGACGAGACCCGGCATGACAACCATTCCCGAAGCATCGATGCGCGCCACCTTCTGATCTGTGGCGGGGGCCGCGCCGTCGCCGGCGGTGACGATCCGGCCATCCTCCACCAGGACATGACCCCTCGAGAAAATCCGGCGCCCCGCATCCATGGTGACGATGACACCGTTTTCTATCAGCAAGGCCTGGGTCATTCGGAATCCCTTTTCGGAACGGTCACTTGAGCGGTTTTGCACATGAGAAACGAAATCGAACATGCCTGCCTTGATATTGTGCACAATGTGTGTACGATATCAACGGGGATAAATGGTATCCAATAGATTGGAAATTTCGTATACAATGGGAGAAGAAAATGAGAAAATGCGTTAGGGTCCTGCTCGCCGGACTTGCGATGGTGATGTCGGTGACAGCGCCTTCGCTTGCACAGACACTGCGCTGGTCATCGGCCGGCGACGTCATTTCGTACGATCCGAATGCCCAGGTCGACAGTTTTACCCAGAGCGTCCAGAACATGGTGTTCGACGGGCTGGTGCGCCGCAACAAGGAAATGGCTATCGAGCCTGCGCTTGCGACCTCCTGGGAGATCGTCTCGCCGACGCGCTGGCGCTTCAAGCTGCGGCAGGGCGTCAAGTTCCACGAAGGTCAACCCTTCAATGCCGACGATGTCGTCGCCACCATCCAACGTCAGATCGATCCCGGCGCGCGCAACCGAGAAAACCTCTCCGCCGTAACCGGCGTCGAGAAGGTCGACGACTACACGGTCGACCTGATCCTGCGCGGACCCTATCCGCTGCTCCTGAACGATCTCGTCGCCATCTACATGATGAGCAAGCCATGGATGGAGGAGCACAATGCCCTCAAGCCCGGCAATGCCTCGACGGGGGTCGTCACCTACGCCAGCAATCATGCCAATGGCACCGGCGCGTTCAAGCTGGTCAGCTACGAGCCGGACTCGCGCTCGGTCTTCGCCGTCAACAAGGAATGGTGGGACAAGCCGCAGCACAATCTGACGGGGGTGGAATTCCGCCCGATCGCTTCGAACGCCACGCGCGTCGCGGCACTGCTTTCGGGCGAACTGGACATGATCGCGCCGGTTCCGTTGCAGGACATCGACCGGGTCGCCAACACCGCCGGCCTGAAGGTTGTGGAGAACCCGTCGCTGCGCGAGATCTTTCTCGGCTTCAGCTTCCGGCCGGAACTTCATGCAGCGCCCGGCAAGCCCAATCCGCTGCTGAACGTGAAAGTGCGCCAGGCGCTTTGGCACGCGGTCGACCTGAACACGATCCAGAAGCGTTTGATGCGCGGAAAGTCGCGCACCTCCGGCATGCTGGTCGCGCCACAGGTCACCGGCTACGATCAGTCGATCGACGTAGCGCTGGACTATGATGTCGCGAAGGCGAAATCCATGCTGGCGGAAGCCGGCTATCCCGACGGCTTCAAGGTTGGACTGGCCTGTTCCAACGACCGCTACATCGCCGACGAACAGATCTGCCTGGCAATCGCGTCGATGTGGGCCAAGATCGGCGTCGAGGCCGACGTGCACGTCGAAAGCAAGACGACCTATTTCCCTCGAATGGATAAGGGCGATCTCGATATCTATATGCTCGGGTGGGCCTCGCTACCGCCGATGGATGGCTACAGCGTGCTGCAAGCCTTGCTGGCGACCAATGACGGCAATTATGGCGGCAGCAACCCCAACGGGCTTTCCAACGCCAAGATCGACGAATTGGCCCGTTCGGCATCGACCGAACTCGACGAGGCCAAGCGGGTGGATATGCTGAAGGCGGCCTTCAAGATCACGCATGATGAGGCCCTCTATCTGCCGCTGCACCAGCAGCCGGTCGCCTGGGCGATGAGCGACAAGGTCGACATGCCGCAATTCCCCGACGAGTATGTGCGTCCCTGGTTCGCGCATATGAACTAGGAAAACGCGCCGGTAAGGCGTGCCCGCGCTTGCGAGGGAGCTTTCGCGGACACGCCTGACTCCGTTGGAGCGCCTGCTATCCGTGGTGGATCGCGAGCTGCTCCAGCGGTGGCGCAAGCCCCGCCTGTCTCGATCCGCGCTTCTTGAAAGGTTTTTCCTGATGATCCGGATTCTATCGGTGCGGCTGTTGCAGGCCATCCTCGTGATGGTTGCCGTAACCGCCATCGCCTTCATCATGTTCCGTTTCGTCGGCGATCCGGTCGCCACGATGGTGCGCGAAGGCGCGAGCCAGGCTGAGAAGGATGCCTTGCGCGTCGCTCTCGGACTCGACAGGCCACTTTTCGTACAGTTTCTCGAATTCGTCGGGCGCGCGCTTCATGGCGACCTCGGCACCAGCTTTCGCTACCAGGAGCCTGTCGTCAGCCTGCTGTTGACCAGGCTTCCCGCAACGCTGGAACTGGTCGTGGTCGCGACCCTCCTGTCGCTGTTCATCGGCATCCCGACGGGGGTTCTCTGCGCCCTGAAGCCGAACGGCTTTCTGTCGCGGCTGATCCAGTCGCTGACCCTCGTCGGGATATCCATGCCGACATTCGTCACCGGCCTGCTGCTCATCCTGATCTTCGCCGTCAGTCTGCGCTGGCTGCCGTCCTCGGGGCGTGGCGAGCTTGTCGATCTCGGCTTCTGGAAGACAGGCTTCCTGACGGCCTCCGGCCTCAAATCGCTGATCCTGCCTTCGATCACACTGGCGCTGTTCCAGTTGACGCTGATCATGCGCCTCGTGCGCTCCGAGATGATCGACGTGCTCTCTTCGGACTATGTCCGCTTCGCCTTCGCGCGCGGTCTGCCCCGCCGCTACATCTACGGCCGTCTGGCGCTGCGCAATGCCTTGATGCCGGTCGTGACCGTCACCGGGCTGCAGATCGGACAACTCATCGCCTTCGCCATTGTCACCGAAACCGTCTTTCAGTGGCCGGGCATGGGGCTGCTTTTCACCAACGCCGTCGGCTATCCGGACATCCCCGTCCTCGCGGCCTATCTGCTGTTCGTCGGCTTCCTGTTCGTCGTGATCAACATGGTCGTCGACATGCTCTACGCATTGATCGATCCGCGGCTGAGGACAAAATGATGGCAACGCAGGTATCTCTGTCGCGCAGGCTTCCTCCCATCTCGGTCATGATCGCCGGCTTGATCCTGGTGACCATGCTGGTGCTGGTGATCTTCGCTCCGTTGATCGCACCCATCGATCCGCGCGATGTCTCCTCATATTCGCTGATCGACATGGAAATCCCGCCCGTGTTCATGGACGGTGGCGATCCGCGCTTCCTGCTGGGCACCGACAATCAGGGACGCGATCTGGTCTCGGTCATCCTCTTCGGCCTGCGCATATCGATGCTGATCGGCGCCGGGGCGGTATTGTTGGCCGCTGCCATAGGCGTCACACTGGGATCGATAGCCGGCTATTTCGGCGGTATCATCGACAGCATCGTGATGCGGATCGCCGATGTTCTGGTGAGCTTTCCGACGATCCTCGTCGCGCTTCTGATCAGCGGCATAGCCCGCGCGCAATTGAGCGCCGATACGGTCTCGAGCTGGGCACCGGTCATCCTGATCTTCGCGATCGCCGTCAACGAATGGGTGCAATATGCCCGCACCGTGCGGGCCTCCAGCATGGTGGAAATTTCCCGCGACTATGTACGAGCCGCCAAGGTCATCGGTCTTCCCTCCCGCCGCATCATGATGCGGCACATCCTGCCCAACGTGATGAGCTCCGTCATGGTGATCGCCACCATCAATCTGGCGGGCGCGATCCTGACCGAGGCGACCCTGTCGTTCCTCGGCGCCGGCATGCCGGCCACCTATCCCTCGCTCGGCACGCTGATCCGCATCGGCAACGAGTTCCTGTTCTCTGGCCTGTGGTGGATCGCCGTTATGCCCGCCGTCGTGCTGGTCGTCCTGGTTCTGGCAGTCAACATAATCGGCGATTACCTGCGCGATCGCTTCAACCCCAAACTGATGGCGAACTGATGGAAAACACAACGCCACACGCACTCGACATCAGGAATCTGCGGGTCGAATATCCGCTTGCCAACGGCAGCATTCTCGCTGCCGTCGATGACATCGACCTGACGATCCGGCCCGGCGAGATACATGCACTGGTGGGAGAATCCGGTGCGGGAAAAACCACCGTCGGCAATGCGCTGATGGGCTTGTTGCAGGCTCCCGGCAGGATTGCTTCCGGCACCATCACCATAGCGGGCAAGCCGATCGACATCCGAACCGGCCGCACCAAGGGGATCATTCCAGGCCGTGACGTCGGCGCGATCTTTCAGGATCCGATGACAAGCCTGAACCCGCTTTTCACCGTGGAAAGCCAGTTGTGCGAAGGCATGCTGGCGCATCTGAAGATCGGGCGCCGCGAAGCCAGGGCCCGCGCGCTCGAATTGATGAGAGCCGTCGGCATTCCCGAGCCGGAACGCCGGCTGGGCAACTATCCGCATCAATTGTCGGGCGGCCAACGCCAGCGTGTCGTCATCGCCACCGCACTTGCCTGCGACCCAAGGCTGATCGTCGCCGACGAGCCGACGACGGCGCTCGACGTGTCGGTGCAAGCGCAAATCCTCAAGTTGATCCGCGAACTTGCCGATGATCGCCGCGTCGGCGTCCTGCTGGTTACCCACAATATGGGCGTGGTTGCGGAAATTGCCGACCGGGTCACGATCATGCAGAACGGTTGCGTGGTCGAGAGTGGATTGACACGCGATGTGCTGACGGCGCCCAAGGCGCCTTACGCGCGCACGCTGATCGCCGCCGTTCCGCCGATCGACATTCGCCTTGACCGTCTGCCGGTCCCAAGCGAGGAAACGAAGACGACACTGGAGGCGCGCGAAGCCGTGCGCTCCAAGAACACCGGCACCGCTGCGGGGCGCAACGGCGAAGCCGCGCTGACTGTACGCAATCTTTGCGTGGAATACGGCCAGCGCTCGTTCATCCCGGGCCGCAAGGCATCGGTCTTCAAGGCCGTGAAGGACGTCTCCTTCGAGGTGCGCCGCGGCGAAATCTTCGGGCTTGTCGGCGAGTCCGGTTGCGGCAAGACCACGGTCGCGAACACCATTGCCGGTCTCGTGGCGCAGAGTTCGGGAACCATAGATTTTCAGGGCACGGCATTGGCTGCCCATCGCGACAAGACCGTGCGCCAGTCACTCCAGATGGTGTTCCAGGACCCGTATTCGGCCCTCAATCCAAGGCTGCGGATCAATTCGGCGATCGCGGAGCCAATCCTGTTCTACAAGCTTGCCTCCAGCGCGGCGGAAGCGCGGTTGGACGCCGAGACATTGCTCGAGGCGGTGGGCCTGCCGGCGCAGGCCGGCTCTCGGTTTGCCCATGCCTTTTCAGGCGGCCAGCGCCAGCGCATCGCGATTGCAAGGGCGCTCGGCCCTCGGCCATCGCTGCTGATCTGCGACGAGCCGACATCGGCGCTCGACGTGTCGGTGCAGGCGCAAATTCTCAACCTGTTGAAGGACCTACGAGATCTTGCCGGGCTGTCGATGCTGTTCATCAGCCACGACCTCGCGGTGATACGGCAGATGTGCGACCGGGTCGCCGTGATGAAAGGCGGCGAGATCGTCGAACTCGCGGATACCGAAACATTGTTCTCCGCGCCCACTCACGAATACACGCGCGAACTCCTGCGCCTCGCGCCTTCGCTCGACCGCATCCTTTGCAGCGAAAAAAGAGAAGCGAGCCTGTGATGGCAGACATTCTGATCAGAAACGGCACCGTCATCGCTGTCGATCCCGATCGGCGGATCATTCCCGATGGCGCCGTAGCCATCGAGGGAGACCGCATCGTGGCCGTCGGCGCTTCGCAAGACGTGGCGCGGGACCATCCGGCGCGCGAGACGATCGACGCCCGCGGCATGGCCGTCATGCCAGGCTTCGTCGACAGCCACGCCCATGCCGGGCACGGGCTGATCAAGACGATGGGCGGCGGCCGCAGCGACCTCTGGTACAGGGCATGCCAAGGTGCCTATACGGTGGGTTCGACGCCGGAATTCTGGCATGCGGAGGCGCAGCTTGCCGCGCTGGAACGCCTGCGTTTCGGCGTGACGACCGGCGTGTCCTTGCTGGGCG
Source organism: Mesorhizobium sp. B2-2-4 (assembly GCF_006442375.1). Taxonomy (NCBI): domain Bacteria; kingdom Pseudomonadati; phylum Pseudomonadota; class Alphaproteobacteria; order Hyphomicrobiales; family Phyllobacteriaceae; genus Mesorhizobium; species Mesorhizobium sp. B2-2-4. Next base: position 40,113 of record NZ_VFWB01000020.1, read on the forward strand.
GCGGCGATTCGGTCATGCGCACCGACGATCCGGCCTATGGCAACGCCCATATGGAAGGCGTGCTTGGCATCGGCACGCGCTCCGTGGTCGCCGTCGGCACCACGCGCACGCCGCACCCCCTGACCTATGCACGTTGGGAAGGCGCCAGCCGTGCCGATTATCCAGTGTCGTTCGACCAGCAGCTTGCCACCTCGCAAAAGCTGGCCGACCGCTGGCACGGCACCCACGAGGATCGTCTGCATCTCGCCCTGCTGACGCCGACCATGCATCAGGAACATCTTGATGGTCCCGGGGCAGGGGACGCCATCGCGCAATCGCGCAAGGTCAGGCAGATCGCCGAACAGCGCGGCCTGATCTTCACCCAGGATGGTCATACCAAGGGCAGCGTGAAGATCGCCAGGGAGATCGGCATTCTGGGGCCGCGCACACTGCTGTCGCATGCGACCGCCCTGACTGATGAGGAAATAGCGATCTGCGCCGAAACCGGCACGAGCATCGTGCACAATCCGAGCGCCGTGGCCGCCATTCTCGCGCGCTGCCCGGTCACGGAACTTCTCGATGCCGGCGTCGTGGTGGCCATCGGCTCCGATGCGACGGCGCCGGACCGCTCCGCGGACATGTTCCGTCACATGCAGCAATGCATGCACTATCATCGCACCCATTTCCACGATCCGAGTTGGCTTCCGCCGGGCAAGACGCTGGAGATGTGCACCATCGACGGCGCGCGTGTCCTGGGCCTCGACCATCAGGTCGGATCGCTGGAGCCGGGCAAGAAGGCCGACGTCATTCTGGTCGACTTGCGGCGCCCGCATCTCTACCCGGCCAACATGCCGGAATTCCGTGTCACCTATTTTGCCAACGGCAACGACGTCCACACCGTGCTGGTCGGCGGACGCGTGCTGTTGCGCGACCGCAAGCCGGTTCATGTCGATCAGGATGCCGTGCTCGATGCTGCGCAACGGGAGACGGAACTGATGATTGAGCGGCTGGGCCTGCGCGATCTGCTCAGGACCCCGGACCGGTTCTGGCGGCACAGCCGCGACACGGATCTGATCGGATAGGCTTCAATATCGAGACAGTCCCATCAGCGATGCGGAACGGCAGCGATGCACGTTCCGTCGGACGGCGGCTATAGGAATTTTCGCATGGTACGCATCGGCATCATCAATCCCAATTCGACCGTGTCGATGACGGGATCCATCGCCGTCGCGGCGCGGCGAACCGCGCAGGCCGGCACCGAAATCATCGCCATGCAGAACGACAGCGGCCCGGCTTCCATCGAAGGCCCGATCGATGGCGCGAAGGCGGTCCCGGGTCTTCTCGACCGGATCGAACGGGCCGAGCGCAGTGACGCCGTGGAGGCCTATATCATCGCCTGCTTCGACGATACCGGGCTCGACGCCGCGCGGATGCTGACGCGCAAGCCCGTTATCGGCATAGGCGAGGCCGCCGCCCGCGTCGCCAGCATCGTGGCGAGGCGCTTCACAGTTATCACCACCTTGCCGGTTTCCGTTCCTATTATCGAGGACAATCTGGTTCGCTACGGCCTTTCGCCATTCGCCACCGTGCGGGCGAGCGGCATTCCCGTCCTGGCGCTGGAAGCGAATGGCGAGGCAGCCTTGTCGATCATCAGCGAAGAAATCCAGGAGGCGCTGCGGGTCGATCGCGCCGACGCCATCGTGCTTGGCTGCGCCGGCATGTCGGATATGGCGCGGCGACTGGCCAGCCTTCACGGTGTCCCGGTCGTCGAAGGGGTGTCGGCGGCTGTCAGGCTCGCGGAATTGCTCGTCGGCCTGGAACTTCATCCCAGGCAGGATGCTTTCGCCACCTCTCGGCGGAGCATGACGGCTTCGCTCGCCGCAGCAACCCGCTCGGCTTCCACGCACAGCGTGTCGGGGGGCTGATGCCGATGGTCAAGCGCAGACTTTTGCTGGGCGTCATCGTCGCCTGCATTCCATTGATAGCGTTGGGGCAGAACATGAATGAGACAAGGCCTCACTCGGCTGCGGCAAATGACGATGTCTCCATGATCAAGATGCTTGTTTCCGAGGGGGTCCGGATCGACGCGCGCGACGAGAATGGCCGCACGGCTCTTCTCGTCGCGACCCACGGCAACAAGGTCAGCGCTGCCAGGACTCTCATCGAGGCTGGCGCGGACGTCAACGCCAAGGACGATATCCAGGATAGTCCATATCTCTACGCCGGCGCACGCGGGCATCTCGAAATCCTGAAGATGACGCTTGCGCACGGCGCCGACCTCAAGAGCACCAATCGCTATGGCGGCACCGCGCTCATTCCGGCCGCCGAACGCGGACATGTCGAGACCGTCGGCGCGCTGATCGATGCCGGTGTCGATGTCGATCACGTCAACAAGCTCGGCTGGACCGCGTTGCTGGAGGCCATCATCCTCGGCGATGGCGGGCAGCGTCATGTCGAGATCGTGAAGCGGCTGATCGAGGCCGGCGCCAACGTCAATCTCGCCGACAAGGACGGGGCGACACCGCTGCGGCACGCGCGCAGGAACGGCTATGCGCAGATGATAACCCTGCTGGTGCAAGCGGGCGCCAGATGAACAGCGCGAAAATGTCGATGACCGCGCAACCTGTAACCGACAGGCAATGGACCCTGCTTGCCCTCGTCGTGCTAATCGGGATCAACCTGCGTCCCTTCCTGACGGCCCCGGGACCGATATTGGCTGATATCGTGGCCGACACCGGGATGGGCTATGGCAGCCTGGCCATGCTGACGCTGTTGCCGATGCTGCTGATGGGCCTCGGTGCGTTCGTTGCACCGGGCATCCAGGCGGCCGTCGGAACGCGCCGGGGCCTGCTCGCGGCGCTAACGGTGCTGACAGCGGGCTCGCTGCTCAGGCTTGTCGTGCCCGGCGGCCTGTCGTTGATCCTGACGGCGGCACTTTGCGGGGCGGGGGTGGCCTTCATCCAGGCCGCGTTTCCGGGGATCATCAAGGCAAAGTTCCCGACCAGCACACCCGCCGTGACCGGCCTCTATTCCTGCATGATCATGGGCGGTGGGGCGCTTGGCGCACGTCTGGCGCCCCTGCTCGTCAACAACGGATACGACTGGCGGGCAGCCCTTGCCTGGCTCGCGGCTCCCGCCGCCATCGCGCTGTGCGCCGCATTCCGCGTTCTGTCCGACGCCAAGGCTTCAAGACCCGATCGCGCCTTGACTGGCTTTCTGCTTCGCCGTCCACGGACCTGGGTCCTGATGGCGGCCTTCGGCCTGGTCAACTCCGGCTATTCATCTATGGTCGCCTGGCTTGCGCCCTACTACCAGGCGCAAGGATGGAGCAGTGCCGCCAGCGGCAATCTTGTGGCCGTGATGGCCATTTGCCAGGCGGCTTCGGCCCTGGTGCTGCCTGTCCTGGCGCGCCGGGGCATCGACCGCCGTCCCTGGCTCTGGCTGACCCTGCTGTTGCAGGCTGCGGGGTTTGCCGGACTTGCGGTTTTTCCCGCATTGTCGCCCGTTCTGTGGGTGGGAATATGCGGGGCCGGTCTTGGCGGAAGCTTCTCGCTTGCAATCGTCACGGCGCTCGATCATCTGCCGCGGCCGGAGCAAGCGGGCGCGCTGGCTGCGCTGATGCAGGGCGGCGGTTTTCTGATCGCCGCGCTTGGTCCATTCGCCACCGCGCTTCTGCATGGCTGGAGCGGGAGCTTCAGCAGCGGATGGATCATGCATCTCGGCTGCGTGACCGTCACAGCGTTTCTCTATCTGCACTTCAACCCAAAACGGTACGCCGACGTCATGAGGGGCTCGGAACAAGAGCAGTGCGAAATGGTAGTTTAACGAAGCGGAATGCAAGTTCTGAACTCAATGACGACGTACGTCTCCGCGGGGTGAGCAGCAGGCGCTTGCGCCGCATCTTGGCCGTGGAGATCGGCTCTGCCGGATCATCGGGGCCGGGCTGGCGCAGACGACGATATACCTCCTGCAGCTCATCGTCGCCGGCTATGCGCTGTCCAAGCGCCCGCCGGTCGCGCGCTCTGTACTTCCCCGACAGTTCTCCATCCGCCAAATCGCAATTGGGGTTGCAGGCGCCCAGACAACAGCCGGGCCGATAAAGTCACACGCCATCGTTGCGAAACTACACAAACATCATCACGATGATCGCTCCGATAACTATCAGGACAAGCCCACCGATAAGCATCGGCAGCAGAGTGTTGTCCGGGTCGATATCAGAATCAATGTCCTTTGTGACCTGTTGATCATTCTTCTTTGGTTCAGCCATGGCCCATCTCACATCCGAGCAAAAACAGCGCGCGTCGAAGCCGCGCAACATTATACGGTCTTGCGTGTCGCCCCGGTGCGAACGGGTGGTATCTGACCGCCGAGGAAGTCTTCGGGCATCAGTGTGATGTCGGCGAGCGTGTAGCGGTCAAGGACGTTCAGGAAGGAGGCTGTCGCTTCGTGAAACATGCCTGAAAGCTTGCAGGAGGCGGTTAGCACACATCGGTTTCCGGTCGCGAAACATTCGACCAGCGCGAAATCCGGCTCGGTTAACCGCACGACATCGCCAATCCGGATCATCTCAGGCCGGCGCCCGAGAATGAGACCACCGGAACGGCCGCGGATTGCCTTCATATAGCCGCCACGGGTCAGAGTGTTGGCGACCTTGTTCAGATGCGTCTTCGACACGTTGAAGGTGCGGGCAACCTCCTCGATCGTTATAAGCCGGCTACCGGCGGCGGCAGTGTACATCAGCATCCGCAATGCATAATCCGAAAAGCTGGTCAGCCGCATGAATCACGGCTTCCTGTCGATCGCTGTGCATTGTAGGAACCACTCACAAACCGGTCGTGCATCACAAGTCTCTCTCGACGATAGGTTCGATGCCGATCGTGGTCTCGCCGCGGTTGAAGGCGATCGCGAGACGGAAACTGTGAGCAATTCGCAGCGCGCGATCCATAAAAAGCGTCGCCACCTCGGCCGGGCAAATGCGACGCACCGTTGTCCGAAACAATATTAGCCAGCGACGGAAATGCGCCGCGCCGAGGCCGGCTATGACCAGGTGCGGCGGCAGTGGCCTGCCGTCGTATCGGGATGTCCGAAGTAGAGTAGCGGACCAGAAGTCACACATCTTCGCCAGATGCTGCGGCCATTTATCTGGCTCGATCCGATCGTGGAAAATGGGACCGAGAAGGTCATCACGGCGAATTTCGTCATAAAACCCGTGGACTACACTGCGGATCATTGCCTCGTCGAGTATGTTGGGCAATGGCACGCCGTCGACCACGATTGTTCTCTTGCTTCGACCGTTCGCGGTCATTCCGAAGCTCCTGTTTTCTCCGACGCAAGCTGGCTGAAGCCTTGGTTCGCTCTTCGATGTGATCCTCTATATAAGATAGATTGTCAATCTATCTTATTGCGTGGCAAGACGCCGTGGTGCCGCACCAGAAATGGGTCTGTCCGACCAAGCGGCGAATGACGAGCCCCTGAATCCTAGGCATTTCCGAACTGCCTGGACGTCACCCCAGGCCCGAGGCCGGAAGTATCTAAATTGGCGGGGAATTCCCGATGTGGCTCAGTTTCGAGAGTCGCCAACGCCTCATCAGATGACCGTGCCAGCCGGAGTCGCTCCCGAACCTGAAGTGCGATCTACGACAACGGCAAATCCTTCACGACGGAAATCCTGGCGTCCTCAATTCGCACTCCACTCCATGTCAAACAGGCGGCGATCGCAGGCGCGGATGTCGCGACCGTACCACCAGCGATACTCAGAAACCTCGCCAGACATCCACTCACCGACAAGGGCCTCAAGTCGTTTCTTGCCGACTGGGGAAAGACTGGGCAGGCGATCTTGTAGTTGTGCGCAGTGGAATCGCGGAGGGAAAGCCATCATGAAAACTGCACTCAACTATCGATTAAATTCGTTTGCATGATGTCCGCGAGAGCGGGAGACTGCGGTCTGAGCCACTCAGCCCAGTACATGACGCAGTCGGAATGTCGGCGCGGATAATGCTGAGAATCTGAAGGCGCACTAGCCAGGCAGAAGGTACCCCGAAGCAGTGTGCCGCTTCGCCGCACGAGCGGTTTTGACACGGATCGCCAAGGACGAGAATATGGCTGAAGCTGATACCAAATCAAACGGACCGGATCTGGTCCAGGGGATCGCGCTGTCCGACCTTCTCGATGGCGGAAAGCTTGTCGGCCATTGCGGCGACGAGCAGGTGTTGCTGGTGCGCCGCGGGGCCGAGATCTTCGCCATCGGCGCGACATGCACACATTACGGCGGGCCGCTCGGTGACGGTCTTGTGGTGTCGGATTCCATTCGATGTCCGTGGCACCACGCTTGCTTCGATCTGCGCACAGGCGAAGCCTTGCGAGCGCCTGCCTTCAATCCACTCGCTTGCTGGTCGGTGGAACAGCGCGATGGGCGGATATTCGTGGGCGAGAAACTCAAACGGACGGCGCCGAAGCCGCGCGGCGGAAGCGCGGGCGGGGTCCCCGAGAAAGTCGTCATTGTCGGCGGCGGCGCGGCCGGTTTCGCGGCGGCCGAAATGCTGCGGCGAGAGCAGTACCAGGGCAGCATCGTCATGATCAGCGACGACCATGCGCCGCCCGTCGACCGGCCGAATCTCTCCAAGGACTACCTCGCAGGGAAGGCCCCGGAGGATTGGATTCCGCTGCGCAGCCAGAAATTCTATTCAAAAAACAACATCGACCTGCGTCTCGATACGAAGGCCGTCGATATCGACCTGCGTTCTCGCGAGGTCATTCTGGCTGATGGAAGCAGGAGTCCTTACGATAGACTGCTACTTGCCACGGGGGCCGAACCGGTGCGCCTCTCCATCCCCGGCGCGGATCAGCCACATGTTCACACGCTGCGCTCGTTTGCAGATTGCAAGGTGATCATCGAGCGAGCCACGACTGCGCGCCGCGCCATTGTGCTTGGCGCCAGTTTCATTGGCTTGGAAGTTGCCGCAGCGCTGCGCGCGCGCAATATCGACGTTCATGTCGTGGCGCCGGATAAACGACCCATGGAACGGGTCCTCGGTCCGCAAATGGGTGACTTCATCCGCGCACTCCATGAGGAACATGGAGTCGTGTTCCATCTCGAGGACACCGCGAGCAGCATCGACGGCAACAAAGTGAAACTAAGCAGTGGCAACATGTTGACGGCGGATTTCGTCGTCGCCGGCGTCGGCGTGCGTCCGCGGACCGGGCTTGCCGAAAGGGCGGGGCTCACTCTTGACCGCGGCGTCGCCGTAAATGCCTTTCTGGAGACGAGCGCACCGGACATATTCGCGGCCGGCGACATTGCGCGGTGGCCGGATCCTCACACTGGCGAGAACATTCGGGTCGAGCATTGGGTGGTTGCAGAGAGGCAGGGGCAAACCGCGGCCCTGAACATGCTCGGCCATCGCGAGAAATTCGCGGCCGTGCCGTTCTTCTGGAGCCAGCACTACGACGTTCCCATCAACTATGTCGGCCATGCCGGGCAATGGGACGAGATTGCTGTCGATGGAGACATCGGTGCCAGGGACTGCCTGCTGCGCTTCAAGCGCGAAGGGCGCACGCTGGCTGTCGCTTCGATCTTCCGTGACATCGAAAGTCTAGGGGCGGAGATGGAAATGGAGCGCCAAATGGCAAGGTAGCAAGCGCTCTTGGGCACCGCGATCCATAGACAGTGCAACCCGTATGGCGCAGCGGTGCGTCGCTGTGACTGAAAGGAGTTCGACTTATGTCCACAATGCAACAGGAACCGAGCACCACCAACGGATTGGACGCCGTTCATTCAAAGATCGTCAAGTTCGCTACCGGTGTGGCCAGGGAAGCGTCCGATGAGGCGCCGACCTCGGTCGAAATCTTTTCGGACAGGGGCCGCTGGTACTGCAGGGTCCGTCGCGGCGATGAAAAGACTCGGCCAATGGGTCCTTATTCCAAACAACAGGCTGAGCGGATCCAAGAGGCTCGGAGACTGTTGATTGCCAAAAGAGGCACCGTTCGGATCATGTTCGAGTAGGGAGGACATTCACGATCACGTCGGCCGGCGTACTTCTCACCACAACCATCGTTCCGTTCATCATCGACTTTTTTGAAACTGTGCAGGTAGACCTCCGGCATTGAGGGTTGTCGCGTTGTGAAGCCGCGTTGCGCGGCAGGGTGTCTGTTGACGTTTTCCCCTTGGCCAAGCCGGCATCGTTGCAGCGTCGCCCGAGGGCGCCTCTTCTGGCAATTTTCATCGTTCCACCCACCTGGTAGCCTGATCCTCCAGGCAGGACGGCCTGTCTTCGTCGCCTCGACCAACCAGGAAATTTCCGCAACAAGGTTCTTGTCGGATGGAGGATACGCGTGAAGCGAAGCGTCCGGTTACCGATGCCATGCCATTTTTGCAAATGGCTCAGGGGGTTGGTGCAATCACGATCGAGGATGCCGCGACCGATGAAACCTGGAACAGCCTGAACAATATCGTCGCCTTCCTTTCGAGCCACGGCGTAAGGGCGAAGGCTGACGTGTTTCCGGAAAGATCTGATGGTGGATCAATCGCTGATGTGGCCGATGCGATGCATGCGGATCTGACCATATCCGGCGCCTGAGGCCACAGCAGGTTCAGGGAGTGGATCTTTGGCGGTGCTACCCGCTCGCGGCTTGAGAATGATCGACTGAACCGGTCATGCCGATTTGATCGTGATACACAAGTCGTGGATGCACATTGTCAAAAGCTGGAAATTCTGCGCGGCTTGAGCGCTCCGGGTTGACCGCCCATCTATAGTGACAAGGCTGTCAGGCAGGCATCGGGTGAGTATGCACTCGTTACTCGCCTTCCGTGGCGATCAACATCCAATTGCGCTTTGTTGACTGGGTGTCACAGGCGAACGTCCACGTATCGATCACCTCAACGATCTGCTGGGGATCGCCGGCGACGATTGCATCGTTGGCCGAGCGTGTAACGCTGACCACGTCGGAAACGAAGCGAACGGCAATCTCAGCGGTGCTATTCTCCGCAAGAGCGTCGACGACCTTTGCTTCCTTCGTGCCAATGAAGGTGAGTTGCAGCATCTCCCCCCGATCCCGGCGGCCGGCAATCGCTCGTCCGAAGATATCGAGCACTTCCGGCCCGACGAGACGCTTCAACGTTGGGATGTCGCTGTCCGCATACGCGCGCAGGATAGCTTCATAAGCCATATTGGCACCGGTCAGAAACGCGGCAAGGTCGAAAGTTGGGTCGATCTCTCGGATCGCATCCAAGCGTGTGTCCGTATAGGATATATCGTCGATACTGCCGGTTCGCTGCTCTCTCGGCGCATCGTCCTGCTTGGCCTTGTCGTTGCCCGAGCGCGGCAGAGTTTGGCCCCAACTGCCCAGCAATGCCCAATAAAACGCTATGATCGCCACGAGCAGGATCTGGTTGTTTGGATCTGTGGTTTCGTTCATGACGTTCTCCCGACAGAATGTCGAAACAGGCGCCGGTTCGGAACCGGAGCGAACACTAGGCAATGCGCGGCAGCTTCTCCCATTGATGGAAGGGCGGCGGCGATGGCAGCTGCCATTCCAGCGTCGTCGCCCCTTCGCCCCAAGGATTGGCGCTTGCCTGGCGTCTTCGGCTGAAGGCCTCGGCAACCGCGATGAAGAAGACGACAAGCCCGGCCGTTGAGATGTAGGAACCGATCGACGAGACGAAATTCCAGCCGGCAAAAGCATCGGGATAGTCGGCGTAACGTCGCGGCATGCCGGCCATGCCCAGAAAATGCTGCGGGAAAAAGACGAGGTTGACGCCGATGAACATCAGCCAGAAATGCAGCTTGCCGAGCGTTTCGCTGTACATATAGCCGGTCATCTTCGGGAACCAGTAGTAGAAGCCGGCAAAGATCGCGAAGACCGCCCCCAAAGACAGCACATAGTGGAAGTGAGCGATCACGAAATAAGTGTCGTGGTACACGCGGTCGATACCGGGGTTCGCAACCATGATGCCAGTGACGCCACCAATGGTGAACAGCAAGACGAAGCCGAGAGCCCACATCATGGGTGTCTTGAACTCTATCGATCCTCCCCACATGGTCGCCAGCCACGAAAACACCTTCACGCCGGTTGGAACGGCGATGACCATCGATGCGAAGGCGAAGTAGCGCTGCGTGTCGACCGACAGGCCGGTCGTATACATATGATGTGCCCAGACGACAAAGCCGATCGCGCCGATTGCCACCATTGCATAGGCCATGCCGAGATAGCCGAAGATCGGCTTCTTGGCGAAGGTCGAGATGACGTGGCTGATGATGCCGAAGCCAGGCAGGATCATGATGTAGACTTCGGGATGGCCGAAGAACCAGAACAGATGCTGGTAGAGGATCGGATCACCGCCGCCGGACGGCGAAAAGAAGGTCGTCCCGAAATTGCGATCGGTCAACAGCATGGTGACCGCGCCGGCGAGCACCGGCAGCGACATGAGAAGCATGAAGGCGGTGACCAGCATCGACCAGGCGAACAGAGGCATCTTGTGCATGGTCATGCCGGGTGCGCGCATGTTGAAGATGGTCGTGATGAAGTTGATCGCGCCGAGGATCGAGGAGGCCCCCGAAAGGTGGATAGACAGAATAACGAGGTCGACGGCGGGACCTGGCTGGCCATCCGTCGAATAAGGCGGATAGAGCGTCCAGCCGCCGCCATGGCCGAGTGTACCGGGCGCTCCCGGAACGAACATCGAGGTGATGAAGAGGATGAATGACACCACCAGCAGCCAGAACGAGATGTTGTTCAAGCGGGGGAAAGCCATGTCGGGTGCGCCAATCATGATCGGCACCATCCAGTTGCCGAAGCCACCAATCAGCGCCGGCATGAGCACGAAAAAGATCATGACCAGCCCATGGGCACTGACGACCACATTGTAGACGCCCGGATCGCCAAATATCTGCAAACCCGGTTCCTGCAACTCCATGCGGACCAACACGGAAAGCGCCGTACCGAAGACGCCTGCCATGATCGAGAACAGCAGGTAAAGCGTTCCGATATCCTTGTGGTTGGTCGAAAACAGCCATCGGACGAGAAACCGGGGCTTGTGACCATCCAAGGTCGAGGCTGGATTGGACATGATTTGCTTCCTGCTCTCCACTGCCGGCAGGCAGACGGGCTCAACGATGGACGATCCCTGCGATCCGCCATCACACGAGGCCAGCTCTTGCCCGCGTTTATTCATTCATCCGTGACGACCACATCCATCGGAATGTCGTGCGGCTGCGGATAGATGGTTCGGATCCTGCTACGGGCGTAACCGACGCCGACGACGAGAGGCCGCCTGGGCGCCGCGGCCAGGGTCCGGTCGAAGAAGCCGCCGCCATAACCCAGGCGATAGTTAGCCTCGTCGAAACCGACAACGGGCGCGATGACCACATCCGGTTGGACGGCAGGTCCATGAGAGGGGACAAGAATATTCCAGACTCCGCGTTCGAGCGGGTCTCCCGGCCCCCAGATGCGAAACTCCAGCGGCCAGCCTTTCTTGATGACGACTGGAAGCGCAATCCGCCCGCCGCGCTCGATCACCTTTATCGCCCAGTTGCGGAGGTCGGGCTCACCGCGGAACGGCCAATAGCCGCTGACGATCCGCCCGCTCACCCGACCGACGGCCAGGTCGAGAACGGAAGCGATGCGTAAAGACCTCGCATTGCGTTCCTCGGCGTCCATCGCGAGACGCTCATCGATTAGACGCTTGCGTTCCGCCTTGCGCCATCGACAGACATCGGGCCATGCGTCCTGAACGGCCGGCTCAGTGCCGTACCCCGGGACAAGCTCATGCATAAAGCATGGTGGAGAGGCGTATTCTCTCGTCTCCGGACAAACATCCTCCTGATCAGACATCGCACGCTCCATATCCGTTACAGCGGAGACCCTCGCCTACGTGGACGTTGCGCTGCGTAAAACAGGAAGGCAAACGGAATTAAATGCTGTATTGATGCAAGATTATTGCACTAATCGGGAACCAGCATGGACATCGACCGCGCGCGCACGTTTTTGGAAATCGTCCATTCCGGCAGCTTTCTGAGAGCTGCCGACCGACTCCACGTCACCCAGACCACTGTCAGCGCGCGGATACGCACGTTGGAGGAAGAGCTCGGACGTCAGCTCTTTGTCCGCAATCGCAATGGTGCGCAGTTGACGCAGGCGGGCCGGGAGTTCGAGCGGTTCGCGCAATCATTCGTGCAAATCTGGGAACGAGCACGCCACCAGCTCGCCATCCCATCGGGACGGACAAGCGTCATTGCCCTGGGCGGGGAGCTCAGCCTGTGGAACCCGCTGCTGCTCGATTGGCTGGTCTGGATGAAGAAGGCCAGGCCGGAAATCGCCATCCAAGCCCAGGTCGGCGTGCCGGACCAGCTCCTCGAGCAGCTCAGGACTGGCGTTCTCGACATCGCGGTGCTCTATGCGCCGAAGCTGCTGCCAGGCTTCAGGGTGGAGCTCCTCGTGGAGGAGCAGCTCGTCTTGGTTCGGAGCACGGACAGAGACTCAGAGTTGGACGCCTCAAGGGACTATGTCTATGTCGATTGGGGGCCGCTGTTTGCGGCCCAACATGGCGCCAGTTCCTCTGCCTTCGGCGAGCCGGGATTAATGGTCGGCCTTGGTCCGCTTGGGCTGAGCTACATTCTGCGCGCCGGCGGAATGGGCTATTTCCGTAGGGGCGCGGCAGCGCCCCATATCGAGGCCGGGCAGCTGGAGGTCGTGGAGGGCGCGCCGGAATTCACCTATCCGGCCTATGCAGTCTATCCGGATGCAAGCGCGTCGCGAACCGACGTACAGGAGGCGCTACGTGGATTGAAGCAGGTGGTGAAATGACCGTGTTCTGTCAGTTCCAAATCACTGATCATGCGGCCGGAAAGAAATCCACCGCCATGGATTGATCGAACATGCCTTATCCGTTCCACACCATCGGCCACTCGACCCGGCCGACCGCCGAATTCGTCGCCCTGTTGCGGGTTGGCGAGATTACCCTGGTGGTCGACATAAGGGCCATCCGGCGATCGCGGACCAACCCGCAATTCAACAGCGAAACGCTGCCGGACAGCCTTGCGGATTTCGCGATCGGATATGAGCATATTGCCGAGCTTGGCGGCCTGCGCGGCAAGGCGCACGACATTCCGCCGACGCTCAACGCATTCTGGCTCAACCAGAGTTTTCACAACTACGCCGACTACGCGCTGTCAGCGGAGTTCCATGGCGGTTTGGAGCGGCTTGTGTCCCTTGGCAGGCAGCAGCGGTGCGCCATCATGTGCTCGGAAACGCTTTGGTGGCGTTGCCACAGAAGAATCGTCGCGGACTATCTGATCAGTCGTGGCGAGTCCGTTTTTCATCTGATGGGCATGACAAGGTCGAGCCGGCGAAGCTCACCGACGGTGTGGAGGCAAGGCTCGACGGAACGCTTGTCTACCCGCTTTCCCAGCGTTCTGGATAGTCAAGGCCTCAGGCGGCCGACGGCCCCGGGTCGTCGAACCCGTCGTTGAAAGCCGCCATGACCCTGTTTTCCGCTTTGGGTTGTGACTCATCAGAGTGATGGGCGACGCGCAAAACCGGTCCGTTCGGTCGCCACGGGTCGGGCGCTGCACCCCCCGTCAACTCCAATCTCTCCCGCCTTGCCGCTTCCGGCTGGTAGACCACTTCATGCACAGTCAGCGTTTCATGGCCGCCCTGCGCGGTCGGAATGGACATGGACTGACCTTCGGCCAGACCAAGCAGCGCCAGGCCGCGCGGGTTGGTGATCGGCAAAAGCATGCCAACCAGACCGCGCATCTCGTCATGTGCGACGATGCGGGTCTCGGCAGGGCCGTCGTTTACACGATAGGTCACTCGGGTGCTGAGCGTCACGACCGTTGGCGGAATGTCTTCTCGAAACATCACAATTGCGCTCGAAATCTTCCGTTGAAGGACAACGGACAAGGCATCGCCGCGGGGATGGCGCTCTTGCATCACTTCAAGAATCGTGAAGTCCTTGGTGGTCAGTTGGCAGCTATCGATAGTGGGCATGGTGCGTCTCCAAGACGGACCCGTGAAAGGGTTCCGGCGTCAAGCATTTGATCGGATGTGGAAGCTACCCCTGTGCCGGACCAGAACAGGCCGGCGCAGGGGTCACACTCCCGCGATCAGGCTGCCTGCGTGATTGAGGAGACGGGTGGAAACGCCCATGTCTAGGCGTCTGCCGGGATCGCCGAAGACGCTGGTGCGCGCCGATCGACTGCATCGCCTTCCGCAGCGGGTTGGCCTACGGCAAGCACCGACAGTTTGTGCCGGCGCCCATCGCGCGCTGTCCACATGATCGACTGTCCGGCCGAGAGGCCGATCAGGGCCGTGCCGATCGGCGTGAGGACTGAAACCTTGCCTTCGGAGATGTCCGCGTCGCCAGGAAAAACCAGCGTGACTGTTTTGGCATTGCCAGTATCGGGCTTGAATGTCACCGTCGAACCCATCTGGACGGTGCCGGCGGAGACCCAATCATCGGCGACGATACGTGCCCGCTCGAGTTCGGCGAGCAGTTCATCGGAGGCCTCCGGATTGCGCGCGGCCACGGTGCTCGCAACCGCCGACAGACGCGCATGGTCTGACTGTGAGATGCGGATGTTCGGCTTGCGCCGCGTTTTCGTGTTGTCTTGCATTTGAATACTCGTGCTTCCGCTCGGACCAGCCGCCACGGAGGGTGCCGGAATCGAGCCAATTCGTGAAAATCTTGATGGAACGCCAATGCTCCGGAGGCTTGAGGTCCTGCGGAACCATCCCATGTGGGTAATCGCACCGCCCCTCGGCTCGGGGCACGCATGGCAGCCGAGCCGGGGGCTACATTCCCGCTATGGGGCAAACCCGGAAAAGAAAATCGCGACGAATTCTGACTGCGGCGTTCATAGGACCATAGTTGGTGAAGCAATCCGGGAAGTCAAGTCAGCCACCTCGGTGCAGTTTGGCGGGTATCAATCCTAAACTAGTCAGAGCGGGCGCCAAGCAACGTTCTTATCACCAGCTCTCTTCCGGCCCGGTTTATCCCGGTCCCGCTGGGTCTTTCTTCAGCCAGCCCGAGAAAGACAAGACGTTCGGCCAAGGCTTTCGATAGAGATGGGTAGGGTCCGCGGTTCATTCGCTTGAGTGCCGTCTGCTCCTCCTTGGTGAGATCGTCCCAGATAACTGTCATGAGAGCCATCTCCCTTGTGTGCACTATCAAGCCGATGCCGATCCTGGATTGTCCAGCGACGGGCTGCGACCATGAATTCATTGGGCCCCGAAGGTCTTGCTTATGGAACGGCATCTGTTCCGACAATGCCGCCTTCATTCTCCAGAACGCCGATCCGCTTGACTTCCGAGCGGTTGAGCTTCAGGCGAACGCCAATACCGCCGCCGTTCTCGGCAATGAAAACGGCGCCGGCGCTTTCAAGCGCGGTTTGCAGCGTGTCGCAGATATCTCGGTCAGGAAGGTTGATCCGGCGCTCGAATTCTTCGATGACCAGCGCATCCACGCCTGAATTGCCGGCGAGCTTTTCACGGGTCCATTCGACCAGTGCGCGAGCGGCACGGCATTGAGCACCAGTGATCATCCTCAAAATCTCCTTCTGGATCGCTTTGGGAGCGAATTGCCGCCTGCTGAAACCCAGGACGCTGGGAGTGCGACGGCCGCGTCCGTAAAAAATGCATATCGAATCCGAAAAGGAAAGGGTTGCGCCCCTCACCGCGATCGAATCATGATGCAAAATAATTGTGCTGAAGCGGCAATAAATTTCGTTTGTCTTGCAGATAAGGATGAGTGAAGCTCGTGCGTAGCGAAACGACAGATTGGGTGCCAGCCAGCAGGTCTCAACGCTAGGGGACTGTTTGGCGATATCGCGCGAAGGGCACCTTGGGCTCGGCAATGACAATAATGGACAGGCTTGAACACGATTTCGGCAGGATCCTTTCTGGCCCGGACATTCGGCGTCATGTCGTCGGTCGAATGGTATCTGCCAATCGCCCTGACGCAGATGACGGCATCCCAATCGTACCCGTGGATGACAATGCTCTCAAAACCCGGCTGCGCGAGGAACTGCTCCTGCAAGCACGGACCCGGCTGCCGATCACCTATGCAAGACTGGCCAAGAGCATGGTTGGTTCGCAAGCAACAGGCGTGATCCAGGGTGCACTCGAACAACTGATGGACGACGATGCGGACGAAGGCCTGCCATTGCTTGCGGCCGTTGCCGTGAACGCGCTCGATCCTGGTTTGCCCGCTCCCTGGTTCTTCCACAAAGCCGAGGACATGGGGCTGTTCGCTGGCGATCCGGCCGATCTGGAAGCGTACGCTTTCCATGCAAGGGAGTTTTGTCGCGCGATCCATCTCCATGCTGGCAACGGGCAAGGCTCTGGAACGACCTTGCCGCCGGTACTGCCGCCTGCAGGCCGGTGAAGGAGAACGAAATGCTGATCGCCAAGGACGTCATGACGTCGCCGGCCATCGCGGTAGGGCCTGACAGTACGGTGGACGAGGTCGCCGATATTCTTCTGTCGCACGGGATCAGCGCCGTGCCGGTGATCGATCGAGGTGCGCTGCTGGGCATCGTCAGTGAAGGAGACCTGATCCGCCGGGCGGAGATCGGAACAGCACCGCAGGGTCGTTCCTGGTGGCTTCATTTATTCACCAACAACGCGGTTCAGGCGGAAGACTATGTCAAATCTCATTCCGATCATGTGATCGACGTCATGACACAGCAGGTTGCGACGGTGGTCGAGAGTACGCCAGTCGCCGAGATCGCAACCCTGCTTGAGCACAATCGGATCAAGCGTGTCCCAGTGCTGCGCGACGGGCAGGTGGTTGGGATCGTCAGTCGCGCTAATCTGGTGCGAGCGCTGGTCATTGCCAGGAAAGGGTGGCGCGCTCCGGCCTTGCATGACGACAGCAGCATCAGGATGGAGATTGTCGATGCCTTGCGATCCGAATCGTGGCCCTCGAGTTCGGACGTGATCGTGAACAACGGCGTGGTCACCCTGTGGGGAACGTATCTGTCGGAGCAGGAGCGGAAAGCCTCGATCGTCCTGGCTGAAAACACCGCTGGCGTGCGGGCTATCGATGACCATCGCATTCCCTTCGATATGACCTACGGCTTGGTCTGAAGGCCACCGAATGACATTCGTGGTCACCGACAATTGCATCAAATGCAAATACATGGACTGCGTGGAAGTCTGCCCGGTGGACTGCTTCTACGAAGGCGAGAACATGCTCGTCATCCATCCCGATGAATGCATCGACTGCGGCGTCTGCGAGCCGGAATGCCCGGCGAAGGCCATTTTTCCCGATACCGAGCCTGGTCTCGACGATTGGCTCGCGCTGAACGCCGAGTATGCGTTTGTGTGGCCCAATATTGCGATCAAGCGCGATCCACCCGCCGACGCCAAGGCGTTCGACGGCGAAGCGGACAAGCTCGCGAAATATTTTTCGCCGGAACCTGGGTCGGGTGACTGATCAAAATGAACGCATGTGCGCACCAGCCGTCGCCACTTTATCTGGGCATTGACACTGGCGGCACGTACACCGATGCCGTGCTGTGGTCGGAATCCACAGGCATCGTGGCCAAGGCCAAGTCGCTGACCACGCGACACGATCTTGCCGAGGGCATCGCCGGCGCCGCAGACGCTGTTTTGTCCGAGGCAGTCATCGAGCCCAGCGCGATCAAGCTCGTCTCGATGTCGACCACGCTGGCCACCAACGCCCTCGTCGAAGGGCAGGGCGGGCGGGTCGCGCTGGTGA
>NZ_VFWB01000021.1:0-47851 GCF_006442375.1 Mesorhizobium sp. B2-2-4
TTACCCTCCCCCTTGTGGGGAGGGTCGATCCGCGAAGCGGAGGGGGGTGGGGGTCTGCGCCACAACCCACCCCGGCGCTACGCGCCGACCCTCTCCTTCAAGGGGACGGTCAGATCTGGCCCTACACGCCTTGCCCGAAACCCGCTAAACAAACCCCATGAACCAGCACGCCAGCCTTCGCATCGGCCATTCGGCCTGTCCGCATGATTGCCCGTCGACCTGCGCGCTCGAGGTCGAGTTGCTTGACGGCAACCGCATCGGCCGCGTCCATGGTGCCAAGTCCAACAACTATACGGCCGGCGTCGTCTGCGCCAAGGTTGCTCGTTACGCCGACCGCGTCCACCATCCCGACCGCTTGCTGAAGCCGCTGGTGCGCAAAGGCGCCAAGGGCGAGGGCGCCTGGCAGGAAACAAGTTGGGAGGCGGCGCTGGACCTCGTCGCCGAAAAGTTCATCGCGGCCGAGGAAAAATACGGCTCGGAGACGGTCTGGCCCTATTTCTATGCCGGCACGATGGGGCTGGTGCAGCGCGACGGCATCGAGCGGCTGCGGCATGCGAAGAGATATTCGGGCTTCTTCGGCTCGATCTGCACCAACCTGGCCTGGACCGGCTGGATGATGGGGGCGGGCGCGCTGCGCGGTCCCGACCCGCGCGAAATGGCCAAGTCCGATTGCGTGGTGATCTGGGGCACCAATGCCGTGGTGACCCAAGTCAACGTCATGACCCACGCCATCAAGGCGCGCAAGGAGCGCGGTGCCAGGATCGTGGTCATCGACGTCTATGAGAACGCCACGATGAAGCAGGCCGACATGGGCCTTGTCCTGAAGCCTGGCACCGATGGCGCGCTGGCTTGCGCGGTTATGCATGTGCTGTTCAGGGAAGGCTTGGCTGACCGCGCCTATCTCGAGAAATACACCGATGACCCGAAAGGTCTGGAAGCGCATCTGCGCACGCGCTCACCCGAATGGGCGGCCGCGATCACCGGATTGACTGTGGCCGAGATAGAGAGTTTTGCCCGTCTGGTCGGCACGACCAGGAAAACCTATTTCCGCCTCGGCTACGGCTTTGCCCGCCAGCGCAACGGCGCGGTCAACATGCATGCCGCCTCCTGCATCGCCGCCGTCACCGGCGCCTGGCAATATGAGGGCGGCGGCGCCTTCCATTCCAATTCCGGCATCTTCAAGCTCAACCAGGAGGTGCTGGAGGGCACGCGCATGCGCGATCCCTCGATCCGCTATCTCGATCATTCGCGCATCGGCCCGGTGCTGACGGGAGCGCCGGATGCGCTCTATGGCGGGCCGCCGGTGACGGCGCTGCTCATCCAGAACACCAACCCGGCCAATGTCGCGCCCGAGCAGCGACTGGTGAAGCAGGGTTTCTTGCGTGAGGATCTGTTCACCTGCGTGCACGAGCAGTTCATGACCGACACGGCCAAGCTCGCCGACGTCGTGCTGCCGGCAACGATGTTCGTCGAGCATGACGACATCTACAAGGGCGGCGGCAACCAGCACATCACGCTCGGCCCGAAGCTGATCGAGCCGCCGGAAGGGCCGCGCACCAACCATTTCGTCATCGAGCAATTGGCTGAGCGCCTCGGAGTCGCCGACAGGCCGGGCTTCGGCCTCACCGAACAGCAGCATATCGACATCATCCTGGGCAAGCGCGGGTTGGGCAGCTTTGCCAGCCTGAAGGAGCAGAAATGGGTCGACCTGCAGCCGGATTTCGAAACCGCGCATTTCACCAAGGGCTTCGGCCATGCGGACGGCAAATTCCGCTTCCGCGCCGATTGGACCGGACAAGCCGCCCCCAATAGGCCGCCGAAAAGCATGGGCCTGTTCGGCCCGGTGGAGCAGTTGCCGCAATTTCCTGATCATGTCGACCTGATCGAGGTTGCCGACGAGGCGCATCCGTTCCGGCTGGCTACGTCGCCGGCACGCAACTTCCTCAACTCGACCTTTTCCGAAACGCCGGTGTCGAAGGCCAAGGAGGGCCGGCCGGAATTGCTCTTGCATCCCGACGATGCCGCCGCACACGGTTTGGCAGAGGGCGACCGTGTCGAACTCGGCAATGCGCGCGGCGAGGTGGTGTTGCATGCAAAGCTGTTCGACGGCATCAAGCGCGGCGTGGTGATTGCCGAAGGCATCTGGCCGAACAGCGCGCATGAGCGCGGCGAGGGCATCAACGTGCTGACTGGCGCCGACGCGCCCGCACCCTATGGCGGCGCGGCATTCCACGACAACAAGGTGTGGCTGCGCAAGGCGGGGTGATCGCCAGCTCACACCGGCAGGGCTTCTACGTCCTTTTTCTGTTCTGCCGGAGACGGATGTCGTCGGCGATCGCCTGGGCTTCGATTCCGATTTCGCGCAGCAGGCCGGTGACCGAATTGTGGAAGCCGACGAGATAAAGACCGAGTTCCGAAGCGCGCGCATTGACGCCGCTGGCGCCAGGCTCGACGCCGGGCTGGAGGAATTTGGCATAGGCTGGGCGGTAGCCGGTGGCGAAGAGATCGCGTCGAAGTCGCTGTGCCGACCATCGACGAAACGGGCGCCGCCCTCTGATATCTCGGCAATGTCGGGCGCGACCTTGATCGCGCCTTCGCGGATCTTGCCGATGGTGCCGACATCGATCACCGGGATGCGCGACGCCAGGGATATCTGCTCCAGCAATCCCTGCTTGGGCCGTTTGAGCCCATATTTCTCCAGCCTGCCCAACACCAGATCGAGGATGATAGGGAACACGGCGTCATTGACGCGTCGCGGCCCCAGGCGCGTCGCCATGCTGACGACCTGGATGGGCACCCCGAGCAGTTCGCGCGGCACGATATGGACGCCGCCGCGCACGGAGATCGTCGGATGCGCGCCGCCTTCCGCCAGGTCGAGCGCGATCTCGGCGCCGGTGTTGCCCATGCCGATGACCAGCACCGATTGGCCGGCAAACGGCGTGTTGTTGCGGTAATCCGCGCTGTGCAGACTTTTGCCCTTGAAACTGCCGGCGCCGGCGAATGCCGGCATCAGCGGCTCGGCATTGTATCCCGAGGCAATCACCACATGGGAAGCGCGCACGGTGCCTGATGTCGCTTCGACGCCCCAGCTTCTGCCCTGTCGGCCGATCGCCCGCACCGCTTCTCCAAAGCGGGGCCGCAGATCGAAGCGTTGCGCATAGGCATCGAGGTATTCGACGAACAGATCACGTGGCACATAGCGCGGATAATGCCTGGGGAAGGGCACGAAGGGCAGGGATGAATAGCGCTTGGTCGTGTGCAGGTGGACGCGCTGGTAGTGGCGCCGCCAGGCGGGAGCGGGCTGCTGCTCTTTTTCAAGCAAGATGAAGTCGACCCCGGCCTGCCGCAGGCACGCGGCAACGGCCAGGCCCGCCGGCCCGGCACCGATGATCGCAACCGGGGTGGTGTCGTGCAAGCGCGCCTCCCGCCGCCAATTCGCGATGCGGAGAATGGCGAAAGCATGCCAGACATGCAACCTGATCGCTCATCCCGGCAGCGGCACCGTCAGGCCGACCTTGACGCGGTCCATGGCCACGAAGGTGCGGAATTTGCGGACATTGTTGCTGTCGAAGAACAGGCGCCGCGTCAGCGCCTCATAGGCGCTCATGTCGGCCACCGTGATGGCCAGGATGAAGTCGGCCTCGCCCGTCACATAGTAGCATTGCTGGACTTCCGGCGCCGCCAGGAATTGCCGCTTGGCCGCGTCGATCAGTTCGGTGCGTTCGCTTTCGAGTTCGACCTCGACGAAGATGGTGATGGGCTGGCCGACCGCCGCCGGTTCGATGACCGCGACATTGGCCGCGATGACGCCAGTCTGTTGCATGCGCTTGATACGGCGCTGCACCGCCGGCGCCGACAGGTTCACGGCCTCGCCGATCAGTCGCTGCGGCGTCGTGTTGTCCTTCTGCAGCACGGCGAGAATGGCCAGGTCGAAATTGTCGAGCGAGGCTGGCAACGCGGGCAATGGCATGTCCTGAGGAAACAAACTTGCATTTCGGGGCCTTGAATACAGCGCTTTTTGCGCCTGCCTTGCAATATAGTCTCGTTGTCAGCCAAGGAGGCCTTGATGTTCCTGCTCAACCGCAATGCCTTGCACGGCAGCCCACTCGATCCGGTCGACGCCGAAACGCTCGGGGTTGCGGGGGCCGACGCGGCCGAGCGTTTCCTGTCCCATCGCGACAATCATCAGGAGACGCCGCTGCATGCGCTGCCGGCGCTGGCCTCCGAACTGGGCATTGGCGCCATCCACCTCAAGGATGAGGGTTTTCGCCTCGGCCTCGGTAGCTTCAAGGCGCTTGGGGGCGCTTATGCCGTCGTTCATCTGGTGCTGGAGGAAGCCGGCCGCCGGCTTGGCAGGCCGCTCGGCATCGCCGATCTCGATCAGCCCGATGTCAGGGCGGTCGCCGCCACCATGACGATGGCTTGCGCGACCGACGGCAATCACGGCCGCTCGGTGGCACAGGGCGCGCGGCTTGTCGGCGCGAGGGCGGCGATCTTCGTCCATGCCGGCGTCAGCGACGAGCGCATCACGGCTATCGCCCGCTACGGCGCCGAGATGATCCGCGTCGACGGCAACTACGATGATTCGGTCAGGCAAGCCGCACGCGTCGCGACGGACAAGGGCTGGACCGTCGTGTCCGATACGTCGTGGCCGGGCTATGAGCGCATTCCAGGCCTCGTCATGCAAGGCTACACCGCGATCATGCGCGAGGCGCTGCGCCAGCTCGGCGAACCGCCGACCCATGTCTTCGTCCAGGCTGGGGTCGGCGGCATTGCCGCCGCCCTGGCTGGCCATCTCGCCATCGTGCTCGGCGATGCCAGGCCGGTCTTCACGGTGGTCGAGCCCGCACGTGCCGCTTGCATCCTGGGCGCCGCCAGGGCTGGCCATCCTGTCAAGATCGCGCATGGCGAAGCGACTGTCATGGCGATGCTCGAATGCTACGAGGCGTCGCCTGTCGCCTGGCGCGTGCTGGCGCGTGCCGCCGATGCGTTCATGACCGTCGACGAGGAGGATGCGGTCGCTGTGATGCGGAGGCTTGCGCGGCCGGCCGGCGGCGATCCGGCCATCGTTGCCGGCGAAAGCGGCGGGGTCGGCCTGGCCGGATTGGTCCGGGCGCTGGCCGACAACAGGGGCGAACTCGGCCTCGACAGGCTCTCGCGGGTGCTGGTCGTCAACACCGAAGGTGCAACCGATCCCAAGCGTTATGCCGAACTCGTCGGCGTGGCCGCCGCGGATGTACTTGCGGGCAAAGTACTTTCTGGAGCAACGCCATGATCTCGGTCGACGCGCAGCGGCTGCTTGACCGTATTCGGGACCTCGGCGCCATCGGCCGCGACGGCGAGGGCCGGCTGGTGCGGCTTGCCGCCTCGGACGCCGACCGGCAGGGCCGCGACCGCTTCGTCGGCTGGTTGCGCGAGGCGGGGCTCGAAGTCGCCATCGACCGCATGGGCAATATCTTCGGCATCTGGCGGACGCCTGGGAATGCCGGGCAGGCGCCGATCCTGATAGGCTCGCATATCGATACAGTCATAGATGCCGGCATTTATGACGGCTGCTACGGCGTGCTGGCCGGGCTGGAGGCAATCGAGACACTGAAGGCGTCAGGCTTTGTCCTGTCGCGCCCGTTGGCCGTCGCCGCCTTCACCAATGAGGAAGGCGTGCGCTATTCCCCCGACATGATGGGCTCGCTGGTTCATGCCGGCGGTGTTGCGATCGACGAGGCGCTGGCGGCCGTGGGGACGGACGGCAGCGTGCTCGGGCAGGAACTGGCGCGCATCGGCTATGCCGGCGACGAGCAGCCGGGCTTCCTCAAGCCGCATACCTATCTCGAACTGCATATCGAGCAGGGCCCGGTGCTGGAGCGCGAAGGCGTGCCGATCGGCGCGGTGGAAAACCTGCAAGGCATCTCCTGGCAGCGCATCACCATCGACGGGGTCGCCAACCATGCCGGCACCACGCCGATGTCGATGCGCAGCGACGCCGGCCATGCGGCCGCCCGTGTCGTCGCCTTCCTGCACGATCGTGCCAAGGCTTCGAACACGCCGACCGTCGCCACCGTCGGCACGATGCGTTTCGAGCCCAACGCCATCAACGTCATTCCCTCGCGAGCGGTCTTCACCATCGACCTGCGCGATCCTTTCGAGCACCGGTTGCAGGCGGAGGAAGCAGCACTCGCCGCTCACCTCGAAGAACTCGCCGCCGCCGAAGGCGTGACGATCTCGGTCGAGCGGCTGGCGCGCTTCGAGCCGGTGATCTTCGACAGCCGCATCGTGGAGCTGATCGAGGCCGCTGCCATCAGTCGCGGGCTGGTTTCGAAGCGCATGACGTCCGGCGCCGGCCATGATGCGCAGATGATGGCGCGTATCGCACCTGCCGCGATGATCTTCGTGCCGAGCGCCGGCGGCATCAGCCATAATCCGCGCGAATACACCGAGGATACCGAGCTCGTCGCCGGCGCCAACATTCTGCTCGATGTCGTCACCCGACTTGCAACCTAGTTTGAGAGGGGCGGAGAAATGGCCAAAATCGATCTCGATGCCTTGAAGCAGGAGATGACCGGCTGGCGGCGCGATCTGCATGCCCATCCGGAATTCGGGTTCGAGGAAAAGCGCACCGCGGCCTTCGTCGCTGCCAAACTGCGCGAATTCGGCCTCGACGATGTGACCGAGGGCGTCGGCGGCACCGGCGTCGTCGGCACGCTGAAGCGCGGCAGCGGCAACAGGGCGATCGCGCTCAGGGCCGATATGGATGCCCTGCGCATCACCGAGCAATCGGCTGTGGCCTATGGCTCGCAAAATCCCGGAATCATGCACGCCTGCGGCCATGACGGCCACACCACCATGCTGCTCGGCGCGGCGAAGCTGCTGGCCGGGGAGGGCGGGTTCAACGGCACGGTGCGCTTCATCTTTCAGCCGGCCGAGGAGTGGGGCAGGGGCGCGCTGGCCATGCTCGACGATGGGTTGATGCGCCGCTTTCCCTTCGATGAGATTTTCGGCCTGCACAATCTGCCCGGATTGCCGATTGGCCATTTCGAAACCCGCCCCGGCCCGATGATGTCGGCCGAGGATATCTTCGAGATCGTTCTGAGAGGCCTCGGCGGCCACGCTGCCGGGCCGCAGGACGGCCGGGAGACACTGGTCGCCGCTTGCGCGCTGGTCACCAATCTGCAAACCATCGTCTCGCGCCGGCTGAGCCCGGCCGACATATCGGTGGTCTCGGTAACCGAGCTGATCACCGACGGCACCCGCAACGCGCTGCCCGGCCTTGCCCGTATCCTGGGAGACGCCCGCAGCTTTCGCCCCGAGGTCAGCGCCGAGATCGAGAAGCAGATGCGCACCATCGCCGCCGGCACCGCCGCCGCCTACAACGTCACCGCCGAGGTCGCCTACAGCAGGGAATTCGTGCCGCTGCACAACGACGCCGAATTGGTCGACGAGGCCTTTGCAGCCGCCGGAAACGTGTTCGCGCCCGAAGGCGTCGCCGTCGCCCGCGAGCCGATGACCGGCTCTGAGGATTTTGCCCGTTTCCTCGCTCACGTGCCCGGTTGCTTCGTCTTCCTCGGCAATGGCGACACGGCGCCGCTGCACAATCCGAGCTACGACTTCAACGATGACGGCGTGCTGTTCGGCACGAATTTCCATGCCGCGGTCGTCAGACGGCGATTGGGAGCATGAACGGCGCGGTCGTTCCGGAATTTGGCGGGAAGCCAAAGGGGTGGAATCCCCATGACGCTACGGCAAGACTCAGCTAACATCCATATTGCGGCGGACCTGATATCCGCCTGGCCGGCGCTATCAGGCACCTCCCAAGCGGCGCCGGCCGTCCTTTCCAGGCTGTGCTTTGTGCTGTCCCGCCGTGGTCCGCGGCGTTGCTGCACGCATGTCAACTCATTTGCCGGTCTTATCGGCTACAGGATTGCCGTCGGCGTGCGGGTTTTCCGCTGCCGGAGCCTTGGTTGGCGGGACGTTGTTGTCGCAGGCCGACACGGCCAGAACGATCAGCAGAAGGCCTAGGGAGAGCTTCTTCATCGCTACCTCCTCTCGTCTGACAACGAGACGACTTCCGTTTGGTTGCGACGATCAAGCCGAGGAACAAAAGCTCATGTCTCCGGTTGGATCAGGCAAAGGAGGACTGCTGGATGATCCGTCTGCTCTTGGCCTGCACCATCGCCTTCGTCACTTACCGCCTCGCGCGCAAGCTGATCGAGGACGTACCCGACACCGTAGATCCCCTGTTGCTGCCAGTCCCGAAGAATGATCGGGAGACATTGCGCAGGCAGTCGGCAGCGATGGGTGTCGATCCGGAACGCTGACCTGTCGACCCTGAGCTCGCCGCGCCGCTTCCTTGTTGCGAACAAAGCGGAAACGATGCTTGATGGGCGATGAACCTTGCCGCTCATGATTCGACATTTCGGGAACCGACCGACCAGCCTGCTTATCTCGCAAGGCTGAACGATGCCCAACGCCAGGCTGTCGAGCATGGCGACGGCAGGATCGCCGGACCGCTGCTGGTCATTGCCGGCGCCGGCTCGGGCAAGACCAACACGCTGGCGCATCGCGTAGCCCATCTCATCGTCAAGGGCGCTGATCCGCGCCGCATCCTGCTGATGACGTTTTCACGCCGCGCCGCCTCCGAAATGGCCCGGCGCGTCGAGCGCATCGCTGGCGAGGTGCTCGGCCGTGACGCCTCGATCGTCACTGACGCGCTGACCTGGGCCGGCACCTTCCATGGCATCGGTGCACGGCTACTGCGCGATTACGCGCAGGAGATCGGCCTCGATCCGGCGTTCACCATCCACGATCGCGAGGATTCGGCCGACCTGATGAACCTGGTGCGCCACGAACTCGGCTTCTCGAAGGCGGAAGCGCGCTTTCCGACCAAGGGCACCTGCCTTGCCATCTATTCGCGCGCCGTCAACGCGCAGGCGCCGCTCGGCGAGGTGCTGGGCTCCGCCTTTCCGTGGTGCGCCGGATGGGGCGAACAGCTGAAGCAGCTGTTCGCCGGCTATGTCGAGGCCAAGCAGGCGCAGAACGTGCTCGATTACGATGACCTGCTGCTCTACTGGGCGCAGATGACGGCCGAACCGGAGATAGCGACGCATCTGGGCGGGCGCTTCGACCATGTGCTGGTCGACGAATACCAGGATACCAACCGGCTGCAGGCCTCGATCCTCATGGCGCTCAAACCCGATGGCGCCGGGCTGACGGTGGTCGGCGACGATGCGCAATCGATCTATTCGTTCCGCGCCGCCGAGGTGCGCAACATCCTGGACTTTCCCAAGCAGTTCGCGCAGGCCGCCGATGTGGTGATGCTGGAGCGCAACTACCGCTCGACCGAAACCATTTTGGCCGCCGCCAATGCGGTGATCGGCGAGGCCTCGGAACGCTTCACCAAAAACCTGTGGTCGGAACGCAAATCCGCCGCCAAGCCGAGGCTGGTGACTGTACGCGACGAGGTCGAACAGGCCAATTTCGTCTGCGAGGCCATCCTGGCCGAGCGCGAGGCCGGCACGGCGCTGAAATCGCAGGCGGTGCTGTTTCGCGCCTCGCACCACAGCGGGCCTCTGGAAATCGAGCTGACGCGGCGCAACATTCCCTTCGTCAAGTTCGGTGGGCTGAAATTCCTCGATGCCGCTCACGTCAAGGATGTGCTGGCGGTGCTGCGCTTTGCCGAAAACCCGCGCGACCGCGTCGCCGGATTTCGCGTGCTGCAGCTTTTGCCCGGCATCGGCCCGTCGGCCGCCGCGCAGGTCGTCGAGACGATGACATCGGCGCTGGACGAGGCGATGGGCCTTGCCGGCTGGCGGCCGCCGCAGCGCGCGGCGGATGACTGGCCGGGCTTCGTCTCGCTCTACTCCGGCCTGCGTGCCGGCGCCAAATGGCCGGCCGATCTCGAACAGGTCAGGCTCTGGTACGAGCCGCATCTCGAGCGCATCCACGAGGACGCAACCACGCGCCGGGCCGACCTTCTGCAGCTCGAGCAGATCGGATCCGGCTACGCTTCGCGCGAACGGTTCCTGACCGAGCTGACGCTCGATCCGCCGGACGCGACCAGTGACCAGGCCGGGCCGCCGCACCGCGACGAGGATTATTTGATCCTGTCGACCATCCACTCGGCCAAGGGCCAGGAGTGGAAGAACGTGTTTGTGCTCAACACTGTGGATGGCTGCATTCCGGCCGATCTCGGTGTTGGTACCAGGGAAGATATCGAGGAGGAGCGCCGGCTGCTTTACGTGGCGATGACAAGGGCCAAGGACAGCCTCAACCTGGTCATGCCGCAGCGCTTCTTTGCCCATGGCCAGGCGGCGCGCGGCGACCGCCATGTCTATGCCTCGCGCACGCGCTTCATCCCGGCCTCCCTCCTTGCGGCATTCGAACAGACGGTATGGCCGGCAGCGCAAGCAGCGCCGGGCAGGGCGCCCCGGCCGGAGATACGCGTCGACATTGGCGCGCGCATGCGCGGCATGTGGAAATAGTCGCGGCGATGGCGCCAGTCAGGATCGCAATTGCCGGTGCGCTCGGCCGCATGGGGCGCCAGATGGCGGACGCCGTGCAGGCCGACTCGCGGCTGGCGCTTACTGCCCGCTTTCATCGACCGGGCGTCGTCGGCGATGGCCTGGTCAGTCGCGACGAGGCGCTCGGCCTGGCCGATGTGGTCGTCGATTTCACCACGCCGGCGGCATCGGCCGATCTGGCGAGAGCCTGCGCCGGCCGTCGCGGGCCTGCCATGGTCATTGGCTCGACCGGTTTCGATGACGCTGAATTGGCAGCCATCGCCGATGCCGCGAAAACCGTTGTCATCGTACGCTCCGGGAGCTTTTCGCTTGGGCTGAACATGCTGGTCGGATTGGTCGAGCAGGCGGCGAGAGCGCTCGGTCCCGCGGACTGGGATGCAGAGATTTTAGAGGCGCATCACCGCCACAAGATCGATGCGCCATCTGGCACCGCCCTGATGCTCGGCCAAGCCATTGCCGACGGACGCGGCGTCGAGCTTGATGCGATGGCGAGGCGTGTTCGCGACGGTGTCACCGGTGCGCGGCCTGCCGGCGAGATCGGCTTCGCGGTGCTGCGCGGCGGCAGCATCGTCGGCGAGCACAGCGTCAGCTTCTGCACCGGGGGCGAGATCGTCACCCTGTCGCATGCGGCCGAGGACCGCGTCATGTTCGCCCGTGGCGCCATCGCCGCAGCCCTCTGGGTGACCGGGCGACCGCCCGGTCAATACGATATGCGCGACGTCCTTGGCTTTGGCGCTTCCTGACGGGCCAGAACCCGCCGCTTTCCATTTCTCCAGTCGCCAAAATGATTGAAAGCTTGAGCCTGCCGCGACCGGAGGCGAAGCCTCCGCGTGGAGAATGCGGGGCGCCTTTTGGCGCGTCCTTCAGCCCGTTTGCAGCGACAATGACGACCCAGCCGCGAAGCAAACGCCCGGATGCGGTCACTCGCGCGGGCATCACGTAGATAAAACCGAACCGTTCGGTTCGATTTATGTTGACGGACCGTACATCAAACGGTGAACGTACGCTCTGCGCAAACGGGTGGGCTCAATGGAATTTTCTAAACAACTCATTGATTTAACGGGACAAAATTGTGGCAGCCAGCGATGTCGTTTCAATTTCAAGGGCCGTCCCACAGCTTTTTTGGCACATTTTCGTGACTGGAAACGACAACACCGCAGACCCATCTCGGGGTGGTCCGAGCGACGCGAAATCCTCCCAAGGGCACGCCACTAGACGGACAGAACAAACATACTGGAGTAACCAAAATGACCAAGATCGCTCTTACCGCCGCTGCCATCCTCGTTGCCACGGGCACCGCTTTCGCCGGCAGCGACAATTATGGTTCGGCCAACGCCAATCAGCCCGCCGCCGCTGTCGACCATTCCGTCACCGCTTCGATCTCGAAGACGAATGGAACCGTCCAGGCCCCGGCTTCGCAGGGCGCCGACCGCAACCTTTTCGGCCGTTGATCGCGACTGCCGACATCAACCAACTTGAACTCAGGAGTAAAGAAATGACCAAGATCGCTCTTACCGCCGCCGCCATTCTCATTGCCACGGGCAGCGCCTTTGCCGGCAGCGACAATTATGGTTCCAACAATGTCAACCAGCCGGTTGCCAACCAGTCGACCTCCAACATCGACACCACGCATACCGGCTCGATCACCAAGTCCATAAAGGCGCAGGGCGACGCGAATGCCAACGTGCCGGCTCAGTCTGGCCAGGGCATCTGGGGCCGTTGATTCTGTAAGTCTTCGACCACAAAGAGCGGTGGGCCCGGCCCGCCGCTCTTGTTTTTTGCGCATGACCAATCCTCCAAGCTCGGCAGAAAACAATCCGAGCCCAGGAATAAAACAGAACTGCCTGGGGTCTTGTCCTTAGCGGAACCGTCCTCCCAAGACGCCGCCTAACGGATGAACCAGGAGATTGAAATGAACAAGATCGCCCTCGCCACCGCCGCCATCCTCGTTGCGACCGGCAGCGCCTTTGCCGGCAGCGACCATTATGGCTCCGACAATGCCAACCAGCCCGTCGCCCCGATAGCGGGCGTGGATCACGTTGTCACCGGCGCGCTCACGGAGACGGGCATGGCCGGCCACGAGACAGGCGATGCCAAGACGAAGCCCGCTACCGACTGGCGCGAACCCGGCCAGGGCATCTGGGGCAACTAGCGGCCCGGGCGCGCAGTGGCCCTGGTTGCCCGCTCAACCCTGGATTTCTAGCGCAGATCCTTCAGACGCAGGCAATGCGTCAGCCGCGCGGACGACAGGTTGGACCAGTCGCCCTGGAAAACGAGGCGCGCAAAGGCTGCCGTTGGAAATTTTCCTTCGAGCCTCCTGCGCGCCTTGGCCTCTGACCCTGGCCCGGCAAGCTGTTTCGCCAGATATTGCAGACCGGGATTGTGGCCGACCACCAGCAAGCTGTCGTTCGACGGATCGGCTTGACGAATCTGGCTCAGAATATCCGTCGCCGAGGCTTCATAAAGCGCCTCGGAGAACGCGACTCGTGGATGCGCTGGCAACTCCGCGTCCACCAGCCGCCAGGTCTCACGGGTGCGCAGCGCCGGCGATACCAGCGCCTGGTCCGGCAGCCACCCGCGCGCCGCGAGTTCGCGCCCTATCAATTGGGCCGCCTTCAATCCGCGTTCGGCGAGCGGCCGGTCGAAATCGGGGAGGTTGGGATCGTCCCAACTCGACTTG
Organism: Mesorhizobium sp. B2-2-4; assembly: GCF_006442375.1. Taxonomy (NCBI): domain Bacteria; kingdom Pseudomonadati; phylum Pseudomonadota; class Alphaproteobacteria; order Hyphomicrobiales; family Phyllobacteriaceae; genus Mesorhizobium; species Mesorhizobium sp. B2-2-4. The sequence goes on from NZ_VFWB01000021.1 coordinate 13,195, forward strand.
GCGTGGCGCAGCACAAACAACTGTTTCACGATACTCCCGGTCGAATGGCGGATGCAGATGGAGACAGGACAGCTGCTGGTTCAGGCAATTTGCTTTTCGGCGGCCTCGCGCAAGACTTCTTCTCCCCACTGGTTCAGGCTCTTGCCTGCGAGTTCCGCTGCCATTGCGACTTTTGAATGAACCGAGGGGTCAACGCGCAACATGAGATTGCCGGAATAAGGTCTTTGCGGCGACTTACCGATTTTCGCGCAAGTTTCGACATAGTCGTCCACGGCTTCATGGAAGGCGGCTTTTAGCCCCGCGACAGTTTCTGAATGGAAGGATACGCCGTCTCGAATACCGGCAATACGGCCGAAGAAAATCTCGTCATCGTCATCATAATCAACACGGGCCGAATAGCCCTTGTAGGTCATCGCATTCATGGCTTCACTCCGATCCTCAACAAGAATTGGCGAGCATCCCGTACTTGATATCGCTTTGCTTCCTTTGAAGGGTGCAGCCGGTGGAACGTCTCGACTTCGCTCTTAAAGACAAAACGCACGCGTGAGCCGCTTCCTTCGATCACCTGGCAACCAACGGCGACCAGCAAGGCTTCGACGGCAATCCATTCGATACTGCCCGAAACTGGATCGGTGAATATCGCTTTGAGCACGCGCCTATGCTTGCTGTTCATGCAAGCATGAGATAGGCGGGTGCGCCAAAGTTTGCAATCAAATTATGACTGCAAAAATGCCTACGGCGTGATCCGCGCCAATTGCTCGAAATCGATTTCCTCGCGCAGCGGGCTCGGCGCAATGATCATCGAGGTTGCGTTTTCGGCATCGTCGGCGAAGCGGGCAAACACGGTGCGGCCCTTTTCCATCCGAGCCTTGCCCTCGGCGACCAGCCCCAGCGCCAGCGGATAGAGCTGGTGTTCGACCTTGAGCACCCGTGCGGCCAGCATGTCGGCATTGTCGCCGACCATTACCGGCACCGCCGCCTGTGCGATGATCGGGCCGTCATCCATCTCGGACGTGACGAAATGCACCGTGCAGCCATGAATGCGCATGCCCGCCGCCAGCGCGCGCGCATGTGTGTCGAGCCCCTTGAAGGCCGGCAACAGCGCGGGGTGGATGTTGATCATGCGGCCTTGCCATTTTTGGACGAGGCCGCTGGTCAAAATGCGCATATAGCCGGCCAGTGCCACGATCTCGGCATTGAAGGCCGTGAGGGCCGCATCGATCGCGGCGTCGTGCGCCTGCTTGCTGGCGTGGTCGGCCCGGGAAATCACCTGGGTGGCGATGCCGCGCGCCCTCGCCATGCCGAGCCCGGCGGCATCCGCCTTGTCGGAGATGACGCCGACGATTTCGGCCGGGAAAGCCGGGTCGCTGGCGGCGGCGATCAGCGCCGTCATGTTGGAACCGCGCCCCGAGATCAGAACGACAGTGCGTTTCTTCTGCGCACTCATAGACCGATCGAACCCCGATAGATGACGCCGGCGTCGCGGCGCGGCACGATCCGGCCGATCGGCGTCACCGTCTCGCCGGCTTCCTGCAAGACGGCAGCGACCTGCGCCGCCTGGCCGGACGCCACCGCCAGGATCATGCCGATGCCGCAGTTGAAGGTGCGCATCATCTCTTCGGGCGCCACACCGCCGGTTTTGGCCAGCCATGAGAACACAGGAGGCACGTCGATGGCGTCGAGATCGAGCTCGGCCGAGAACTCCTTCGGCAGAACGCGCGGAATGTTTTCGGGGAAGCCGCCGCCGGTGATATGGGCCAGCGCCTTGATGCCGTGCGTGTTGCGGATCGCCTTCAGGATCGATTTCACATAGATCCGGGTCGGCTCGAGCAGCGCCTCGGCCAATGTGGCCTCGTCATTGAAGGGAGCCGGATCGGTCCATGCCAGGCCGCTGGTCGCAACGATGCGGCGCACCAGCGAAAAGCCGTTCGAATGCAGGCCCGACGAACCCAGCCCCAGCAGCACGTCGCCCTCGACGATGTCGTCGGTGGGCAGAAGCTGGCCGCGCTCGGCCGCGCCCACGGCAAAACCGGCAAGGTCATAGTCCTTGCCGTGATACATGCCCGGCATTTCCGCCGTCTCGCCGCCGATCAGCGCGCAGCCGGCCTGCCGGCAGCCCGCGGCGATGCCGCTGACGATCACCGCACCCTGGTCCGGATCGAGCTTGCCGGTGGCGAAATAGTCGAGGAAGAACAGTGGTTCGGCACCCTGCACGACGATGTCGTTGACGCACATGGCGACGAGGTCGATGCCGATCGTGTCGTGCTTGCCTGCGTCGATGGCGATCTTCAGCTTGGTGCCGACGCCGTCATTTGCGGCGACCAGCACCGGGTCGGTAAAGCCGGCGGCTTTGAGGTCGAACAAGCCGCCGAAACCGCCGATCTCGCCATCGGCGCCCGGCCGGCGCGTCGCCTTGACCAGCGGTTTGATCTTCTCGACCATGAGATTGCCGGCATCGATGTCGACGCCAGCCTCGGCATAGGTGAGCCCGTTCTTACGCTTGACTGTATCGCGCTTCATATCTGGCTTGTCGCTGTTTCCTTTGCGGCTCTTCGCATGAACGGTTTCGGTCCGCAAGGAAAACGGCGCTGAAACTGCCGCTCCCCACCAGGGGAAGCTCGGCAGCTTCTCTCTTGCGCCCATCCCCCGTCTCCATCATCTATCGTTCAGACAGAAGCGACGGGACATGCGCTTGACCATCCCCAACCTGATCACAATCATGCGCCTTGTCCTGGTGCCTGCCGTGGTGCTGGCCATGCTGCAGGCGCGCTGGGATTGGGCCTTTGCCGGGTTCCTCGTTGCCGGCATCTCGGACGGCGTCGACGGCTTCATCGCCCGCCGGTTCAACCAGCATTCCAAGCTCGGCGCCTATCTCGATCCGGTGGCCGACAAGCTGCTCCTGGTTTCCGTGTTCGTCGTCCTGGGCTTCATCGGGCAATTGCCGCTGTGGCTGGTCGTCACCATGGTGTCGCGCGACGCGCTGATCATTTGCGCGGTGCTGTTGTCCACCGTGATGGCCCATCCCGTCGAGATGAAGCCGCTCCTCGTCTCCAAGGTCAACACCGCCATCCAGATTGTACTGGCGGCGCTGGTACTGGGTGAGCTTGCTTTTTCGATCCATCTCGATCCACTTCGTCCCGCCCTCATAATGCTGTCCGGGGTCTTGACCGTGGCTTCGGCCGCAGCCTATCTCGTGGCTTGGCTGAGGCATATGAGCGGCTATGGCGAAGGCTCCACCCCGGGCACCTGACAAAGAAGCTGCGGCGAGCGCGCCGGCGGCAGCCGGGGATGATCCATCCGCCGGATTCCGCCGGCAGATCTTCTTCTGGCTTGCCGGCGTCGCCGCGCTCGCGCTTTTCCTCTATGTTTTCAGCGCCATCCTCTTGCCCTTCGTGGCCGGCATGGTGCTCGCCTATTTCCTCGATCCCGTGGCCGACCGGCTGCAGCGACTCGGCCTCAGCCGTTTCATGGCAACGGTGGTCATCCTCATCACCTTCCTTGTCGTGCTGGTGCTGGCCTTTGTCATCCTCATCCCGGTGCTGGCGACGCAGATGGCCGATTTTGCCGGCAAATTGCCTGAGTACCTGACGCGGCTGCAGAGCCTGATCACCTCGTTCGATCCAAAATGGCTGGAACAGAAATTCGGCGTCAACGCCAATGGCCTGCGCGACGGATTGAATTCACTGCTGACATCCGGCTTCGGTCTGCTGACAACCGTGTTCACCTCGATATGGAGTTCGGGCGTGGCGCTGGTCTCGGTGATCAGCCTGTTCGTGGTGACGCCGGTGGTCGCCTTCTACATGCTGCTCGACTGGGACCGCATGGTGGCGGTGATCGACAGCTGGGTGCCGCGGGACAATGTCGCCACGGTGCGCGCCATCGCCAGGGACATCAACACGGCAACGGCCGGCTTCGTGCGGGGGCAGGGCACGCTGTGCCTGGTGCTGGGCGCCATGTATGCCACCGGCCTGACGCTGACCGGTCTCAATTTCGGCATCCTCATCGGCCTGTTCGCCGGGCTGATCTCCTTCATCCCCTATGTCGGTTCGCTGACCGGGCTGGTGCTGGCCGTCGGCGTTGCCTTCGTCCAGTTCTGGCCGGACTGGACCATGGTCGTCGCGGTCGCGGTGGTGTTCTTCATCGGCCAGTTCATCGAGGGCAATATCTTGCAGCCGCGGCTGGTCGGCAAAAGCGTCGGCTTGCATCCGGTGTGGCTGATGTTCGCACTGTTCGCCTTCGGCGCGCTGTTTGGCTTCGTCGGCCTGCTGATTGCGGTGCCTGCATCGGCCGCGGTCGCGGTGCTGGTGCGCTTTGCCATTGCGCGTTATCTGGAATCGCCGCTCTACAAGGGTCACGGCAAGGCCGTGCCGCCATTGCCGGCCGATCGTCGCAAAGGCATCAATCCATGATCCGGCCTGGCCGGGTCGCGCGGCTGAGCCTGGCATGAGCGACCAGAGGGCCGACCCGCCGCGCCAGCTGCCGCTCGATCTCGGCCATGGCACCGGCTATTCGCGAGACGAACTCGTCGTCTCCGGCACCAACAACCAGGCAGTGGCGCTGGTCGACCGCTGGCCGGACTGGCCCTCGCCGGTGGTCGTGCTCGCCGGTCCGGCCGGTTCCGGCAAGACCCATCTGGCCTCGATCTGGCGGGCACGGGCGGATGCCGTTCAGGTCGACGCGCACCGCGTTGGCGACAGCATTGTAAATCTCGGTGCCCGGCCGGCGCTGATCGACGACGTCGATACCGGCACAGTCGACCAGCAGGGGCTGTTTCATCTGATCAATGCGGTACGCGGCAGCGGCTCGCATTTGCTTTTGACGGCGCGCCGCTTTCCCTCGGCCTGGGGCGTCACGCTGCCGGATCTGGCGTCGCGGCTGAAGGCTGCGGCAACCGTCGAGATCCACGAACCCGACGATCTCCTGCTGGCAGGTGTCATCACCAAGCTGTTCGCCGACCGACAGGTCGAGGTCGAGCCGCATGTCGTGCAATATCTGGTGCGCCGCATCGAGCGCTCCCTGGCGACGGCCATGCGCGTGGTGGAGCGGCTGGACCGCGCCGCGCTCGAACGCAAGACGCCGATCACCCGGGCGCTGGCGGCTGAAACCGTCAGCGCCATGGACGAGGGGCAGGGCGAGTTCGAGGTTTAGGGCGCGATGGTCGGCCGGCCAGCAAATGGTGGTTCCATGTCCCTTTAACCGTCCCATTTCGGGAAACAAAGCTGGCACCGATCTTGCGACACAAGCTTGCCGGCTGACCCCGGTCCTGATTGCGTTCCAAATCAGGTTGTAGGCTCGCCGGGAGTGGGGCGGTTGGGGTTCTCGCCCGGCGAGCTTACCTTCATGTGACTTCAGTCACCCTCACTATTGCTGCGCGTTCGGCTTGCCCGCGCAATGCCAAGCTAGGTGAGAGAAGAACGGGTATTCGTCAATTGACGGATACCAAAAATGGCGACGAGGCCACCGAGTCGCTGAAATGCCGGCGCTCGGTGAACTCCGTGGCTAAGGCGAACGAGCCATATGCCCGCTGCTTGGCGTTGATCTCGTCAGTTGGCCTTCTTCGCCTTGTTCACATAGTCGTTCGTGTACGTCTGCGTGATATCGATCTTGGCGTTGGCCACATCAGGCGAACCGAGAGAGAAAACGTCGAGCACGGCCTGCGCGCCTTTTGGATCCATGAGCCCGGTGGTCGAATACATGGGGATCGCATTTTTCAACGCGGCCAGATAGGCGTCCTTGTCGCTGCCGATCAGATTGTCGGGAATCTGGGCCATGATCTCTTCGGCGCTGTGGGAGTGAATGTAATCCAGCGTGGCAAGCATGGCATTGGTCAATCCCTGCGTTGCTTGGGGATGCGCGGCCATCCATTCCGGCCGGGTGTAAAGCGCTCCGCCGGGATAGTCGCCTCCGAATACCGCCTCGGTATCTTTCTGGGTGCGCGTGTCCGCCAGGATGGTCAGGTCCTTATGCCTGGCCTGAAGCACGGTGACGGCCGGATCGAGCGTCACCACGGCGTCGATCTGCCCTTGCTCCATGGCGGCGACAGCGGTAGCGCCCAGCCCAACGCCGATCACGGCGGCGGATGTCGGGTCGATGCCGTTCTTCTGCAGAAGGAACTTCAGGAAGAAGTCGGTCGAGGAACCGGGAGCGGTCACGCCGACCTTTTTGCCAGCAAGGTCCTTCACTGACTTGATCTTGCCGGTCTGGCCCGGCGCCACCGCCAGCACCAGTCCCGGGAACTGGTCGTAAACGACGAAGGATTGCAGGCGCTGGTTCTTGGCGGCCAATTTCACCGTGTGATCGAAATAGCCGGACACCACATCCGCGCTGCCACCCAATACTGCGGTCAGCGATTGAGAACCGCCCTTGAAATCGACGAGGTCTGCATCGATGCCGGCTTTTTCGTAAGCGCCGATCTGTTTGGCGAGCACGGTCGGCATATAGCAGAGGCATGACGCTCCGCCGATCGAAATGGTGACCTTTTCGGCGGCCCCCGCGTCTGTGGCCACCGCGAGCAATACGACGGCGGCGGCCGCCAGTTTCGAAATGATCCTCATGATCTCCTCCTTGAGCGGGATTGGGCCCTATCGGCCTGGTTTCGAGAATTCAGGCCGCCAGACAAGCAGCCGCTTTTCGACCAGCGTGACGATCCAGTCGATCAAGAGCACAAAAGCGGCGAGGACGAACATTCCGGCAAAGACGCCCGCTACGTCGAAAACGCCTTCGGCCTGCTGTATCAGATAGCCTAGTCCCCCGGCCGCACCGAGATATTCGCCGACCACGGCGCCGACCACGGCAAATCCGACGGAGATATGGAGCGATGAAAACACCCAGGACAATGCCGATGGCATATAGACGTGGCGCAGCAATTGCCGTTCGTTCATGCCGAGCATTCGGGCATTGGCCAGCACCGTCGTGTTCACCTCCTTCACGCCCTGGTAGACATTGAAGAAGACGATGAAGAAAACCAGCGTCACGCCCAAGGCAACCTTGGACCAGATGCCGAGGCCAAACCAAAGCGTGAAGATCGGCGCCAGCACGACGCGGGGAAGCGCATTGGCCGCCTTTACATAGGGATCGAAGACGGCCGCAAGTCTCGGCTTGCGGGCAAACCAGAAGCCGATCGCGATCGCTGCCAGCGAGCCGATGGCGAAGGCCAGTATGGACTCCCACAGCGTGATCCACAGATGATGCCAGATCGTCCCGGTGGCAAACCACTTCCATATCTGGCCTGCCACCGCCAATGGGGTCGAGAAGAAGAAGGAAATATTGTTCGGATCGCCGATCAGGTGCGTCGTCGACGCTGCCTGCCAGAGCGCGATGACGATGACGGCCACGGTTAGCTGTGCGAAAAGCAGCGTCGTCCTTTTCATCGGATCGCTCCTTCTTCAATCTCGCCGTAAGCCTTGAGCACTTCCTTCTTCAGCATGTGCCAGATGTCGCGATGCAATTCCTGGAAGCGCGGTTCCAGCCTGATTTCCGAAATATCGCGTGGACGCGCCAGCGGGATTGGAAAGTCGCCGATGATGCGTGCCGAGGGACCGGCTGACATCACCACCACGCGATCAGCCAGCGCGATCGCTTCTTCGAGGTCGTGGGTGACGAACATCACCGCCTTGCGGTCGTCCGACCACAGCTTGAGCAAAAGGCCGCCCATGATCAGCCGCGTCTGTGCGTCGAGCGGTCCGAAGGGTTCGTCCATGAGGATGATCTTGGGGTCGCGGATCAGCACCTGCGCAAGAGCAACGCGCTTTCTCTGGCCGCCTGAAAGCATGTGAGGGTAGCGCTCGCAGAAAGCAGCCAGGCCGACGCGTCCGAGCCATGCTCGCGCGCGTTCCTTTGCTTCGGAAGAGGGCACGCCTGCCACTTCCAGCCCGATGGCCACATTGTCCAGAGCGGTCTTCCAGGGCATCAATGCATCCTGCTGGAAGAGGTAGCCAGCCTGTCTGTTGAGACCGCGAAGCGGGGCGCCGAACACACGGACGCTGCCTGCCGAAGGCTCGAGAAGCCCTGCGCCGGCATTCAGCAGCGTTGACTTGCCGCAGCCCGTCGGCCCAATGATCGCCACGAATTCCTGGTCGCCGACTTTCAGATCGGCGCGGGCGACCGCCTGGAAGCTACGCCCAGCCGCCAAAGCGAAATCTATGGTCACTCCATCGAGGTCGACCGCGATCCCGGATCCGGCTGGCGGCTGTCTGAATTTTGTCTCCGTGCCGCCCGTGGCGGTTTCCGTCGTCATGCCGAATGCCGCCCTGCGCCGAGACGGGTGGGTGTCCAACTGTCGCTCATGGTTCCTCCGTGAGGCTTTAGCGGAGACCGTCGATGTCCGATGGTCATCTGTCGCCCCACACCGTGCCGTGTTCCGGCTCACAATAGTCGATGCGGTGGAGCAGGCAACTTTGCCGTCCGCGGCTTTTTGTTGCGACCGTGACATGCAGCAGCAAAGACCACTGGGCGCGCGCGGAGATTGCCGACAGCCCCATTCTGCACCCGACACATTGCCATTCGCAGGCGCCAACGGCCCTCGATTGCCTGTTCTGTGAAAGGTGGTCGGAGTGGAGAGATTCGAACTCCCGACCCTCTGGTCCCAAACCAGATGCGCTACCAGGCTGCGCTACACTCCGAACGGTCTGTTGCCTATTCATTTCAGTGTTGCATGGCAAGTGCAAAAACCTGCAAGTGCAAAAACCTTGCCGCCGTCGGCATTGCGCAGTAATGACGGGCGAAGAGGCGGCCATGCTGCCTTGCACAGCAATGAGGTGGTCATGTCCGCGCGCATTTTCAGTCCAGCCAAAACCGCGATGCAGTCCGGCACGGCCAAGACCGGCCATTGGGTGCTGGAATTCGATCCCGAGATGCGCAAGAAAATCGACCCGCTGATGGGCTACACCACTTCCGGCGACATGAGGAGCCAGATCAAGCTGACCTTCGACACGCGTGAAGAGGCCGTGGCCTATGCCGAGAAGGAAGGGCTCGCCTACCGCGTCGAGGAGCCGAAAGAGCCCAAGCGCCGCCAGATTTCCTATGCGGAAAATTTCCGCTATGACCGCAGGACGCCCTGGACGCATTGACCGGCAAAGCCCGGGCGGGCGCCAGCGCAGACATCTTACCGGCTCCGAGCCGGCCAGCGGTCCCGTAGCTCAGCTGGATAGAGCACCGGCCTTCTAAGCCGATGGTCACAGGTTCGAATCCTGTCGGGATCGCCAATCTTTTCAACGGCTTAGCTGCTCCGGACGTGAGAAATTTCAACGCGGGCAGGAATCCGGTCGGAACTTTTCATCCCTTCTCGTCTTCACGAATGCGCTTGCCGGCACGACGGCGGCACGCCGCCGCCGTGGCGCCCTTTCCGTATTATTTCGTGACCTTGTCGCGCGGGAACCTTCGCAAGGATCACGCGTTCGGGGCCTTGTATTCGCGGTCCCTCATAAAAGTAAGCATTCGGGCTGCGAATGGCGGGCAAAACAAGCATGGGTTGGGGAAGGAGAAAACCGCGTCATGTCGAAACGTGAAATTGGAACGTCGCCCGCCTTGGGGCGACGTATCGCCGAGCTCAAAGCCAAGATGCAAACCGCCCGGATTTCCGACCATGAGCTGAAGACCTTCCACAAGGTTGCCGCCATCATGGGAGCGGGCGAAGGCTCTCTAGGCCTGGATGCCGACGATCTGATCGCGGCATCCTTTGTTGCAGAGACGCTGGGCGAATCGGCGCCCAACGGCTGACGGCAGGACCCTCCTGTCGTAGGTCCGGATCGATCATCCGGACAAATCTTCGAGACGCAGGCCGGAGGCGGCCGCCGGTCCGGCGGCCGTAACCCTGCAACCTCTGCCGTCGAATTGGAGGGAAAGTCTTATCGTTTTGTTTGCGTTGGCGCGTCATAGTAGACGCGGCTAACGGAGTTGAAGAGATGAAGCTCGACCTGTCGCCGACGAGTTGGGGCAGGGTGATCGCCGTCACCGCCGCCGGCACGGCGTTCTTCATTGGCGTGGCGTTTTTCGTCGATTCGTTCAACTTCCCGTATCTTTCCCCCGAAGCTGTGTGGCGGGCTCAGCTGACCGACATTCTGTTGCCCCTGGTGCTGGGTGGATCGTTTCTCTTCTTCCTGATGTGGAAGATACGCCAGTTGGCCATTGCCCAGCGCGATCTCACCGTCGTTGCCGCCACCGACAGCCTGACGGCGGTGCTCAACCGCGGCGCTTTCTCCATGCTGGTCGAAGCCTATCTCGAACAGGTCCGCAAACAGGCGTCGGCCAATTCCGGTGCGCTGCTGATCATCGACGCCGATCACTTCAAATCGATCAATGACCGGCTTGGGCATGACTGCGGCGACCAGGCGCTCAAACTGATCGCGCAGACGATCAAGGATCAGCTCCGCGGCACCGACATCGTCGGCCGCATCGGCGGCGAGGAATTCGGCGTGTTTCTTCCCGGTGTCGATCCCTCGCAATCCTGGCTGGTTGCCGAAAGCATCCGCCGGCGAATTCGTGAGGTGGAATTTTCGCCGGGCGGCCGGTCCTGTCCGCTTTCCGTCAGCATTGGCGGTACTGCCTTTAACGGGCCGACCACCTATGAGGAGATATTCTCGGCAGCCGACAGGCGGCTCTATGCAGCCAAATCGAATGGACGCGACCAGGTCAGTTTCGATCCGATGGTTTCCCAGCAAACGCCGCCAGCCGCGACAATCACGGTTCATTGAGGCGGATCCGGCCAGCCACCGGCGCCGGGGGCGCGTCGCTGGGGATTTCTGCAGCCATCACGCAGAAGGTATTTTCGCTTTGCGCGCCGCCCGCTAAAGGTGGTGGCCACAGCTCCGGCCGGGGCTGAATGCATCGGGCAGGGCCTTCTTCGCATGACATTGATGGGCGCGGCGGCACTGCTGATCCTGGTCCTGACCTATGCCGGCGTCGCCGCCGGCCGCATACCAGGCCTGCGCCTCGATCGGGCGGGGATCGCACTGCTCGGCGGGGCCGCGATGATCGCCATCGGGGCGATCAGCCTGGAGGCTGCCTACCGCGCCATCAATTTCGACACCATCACGCTTTTGCTCGGCATGATGATCGTAGTGGCGCATCTGAAGGTCTCGGGCGCCTTTCGCGGCCTCGGTGCCATCGCGATCGAGCATGCGCATGCGCCGTTCATGCTTTTGGTTATGGTGACCCTGCTGACCGGCCTGCTGTCGGCCTTCCTGGTCAATGACGCCATCTGTCTTGTCATGGCGCCGATCGTCGTTCACGTCACCCGCGCCATCAAACGCAATCCGGTTCCTTACCTCATCGCGACCGCCACCGCGTCAAATTGCGGCAGTGTCGCCACCATCACCGGCAATCCGCAAAACATGGTCATCGGTGCGCTGTCGGGCATCTCCTATCCGGCCTTTTCAGCGGCTCTGGCTCCGGTTGCCCTGTTCGGTCTCGTCGCGGTCATCGCCATTGTTCGCATCGTCTACCGCACCGAATTCGCGCGCAACGGCGAATTGACGCCGCAGGTCTCGCGCGGCCGCATGCATCGCCGCCAGGTGCTGAAAGCGGTGGTGGTTTGCATCGGACTGGCCGTGGCCTTCTTCGCCGGTGTGCCTGTCGCCAAGGCGGCGCTCATCGGCGGCGCCATCCTCCTGCTCACCCGCGCCATCAAACCAGAGCGCATCTATCGCGAAATCGACGGGCCATTGCTGTTCATGTTCGCCGGCCTGTTCATCGTGGTTGCCGGCGCCGAACGAACGCTGCTGACACCGGACATCGTCGCATCGGCCAAGAACCTCGGGCTGGACGACGTCTGGCGCCTGTCGGGCTTCACCGCGTTGCTCTCCAACATAATGAGCAACGTGCCGGCCGTGCTGGCGCTGCGGCCCTTCATCCCCGGCCTGGAAAACCCCGAGCGCGCCTGGCTGGTCGTCGCCATGAGCTCGACGCTGGCCGGCAATTTCACGCTCCTGGGTTCCGTCGCCAATCTGATCGTTGCCGAGCAGGCGCGCGCCGCCGGCACGTCGCTGTCGTTCGGCGCTTTCTTCAAAGTCGGCCTGCCATTGACGCTGCTGACGCTGGCGGCTGGCACGGCATGGCTGGCGCTCTGATCCCTGGCGCGACTGTTCCGTGCTGAATTGCTCCGGAGTGACGGGTGCTCCGGAGTGACGGGGCTTGGTATTTGCGGCCAAGTCCCGCCACCGGCCCAGATTTTCAGGGCGCCACTACCAATCGGCCTTTCATGTTGGGATGGAAGCGGCAGAAATAATCAACCGCTCCCGCCGTCTTGAGGGTCAGTTTTCCCTTCGCCTTCGGCGGGATCATCACCTCCCAGCCGCCCTTCACCGTGGCCGTGTGGGCGAATGCGTCCTTGTTCACCCACTCGATCGTGTCGCCGACCCTGGCCTCGACGCTTGCGGGCGAGAAGACGAGCTTGTCGATCGTCACCTCGATCGTCGCTGCCGGCGCCGGGCCGGCGGCAAGCACCAGCGCCAGCCAGGCAAGGAGCGGTCGGATCAGCACGGCCGCTTTCATTTCAACATGCCGGCGACATGTTCGGCATGCTGCTCATGCCCCTGGAAGATCTTGAGGCCGGTTTCGAGCAGGCTCTTCAGCTCGGCATTGCTGGCCGACGGAATGAGCAGGGTTTCGAGCGCTCCATTGACCTGCTTGTGGTAGGCCACCTCGTTTTCGATATAGGCCTTGTCGAAGGCAGCCCCTTTCAGCTTGGCGAGCTTGGCATGTTCCTCTTTCGCCGCCTTGGTCAGCGCCTGGCTGGTGGCATTGTCTTCCGGCTTCACCTTGAGCTTCTTGAGCAGGTCGAGCGCCTGCTTGTTCACCGCTTCGTGGTCGCGCTCCATGTCCTTGGCGAAATCGACGACTTCCTTGTTCTTGGATTTCTTGATTGCCTGCTTGGCCGCCTCGATGTCGATCATGTCGGCTGTGTAGGCGATGTGGGCGATCTGCGGGTCGGTCGGCTTGTCGGCAGCTTGCGCGAATGGGGCAGCGCCAAGCAGCAAGAGGGCGGCAAGCGCTGCGGTGTGTCTGATAAGCATGGCATCTCCTTCCGCCCGACAGCCTGGGCAGCGGGCTTCATCTGGGTTGACATTCATTGGATGAGGATGGCGCGGAAACGTTCCCGACAAATCGGCGAAAGATCTGGCTTTGAAGATCACCCCTCGAATCCGAGCCGCTTCATCACGGCCTGCGTCAGCCGTTCGCAGCGCCGGCCGGCGAAGGGGAAGGCGTCGAGCAGCACCGGCCCGATCTCGTCGTCCAGCGCCTTACGCAGCAAAGCGCGGGCGCGGTGCAGTCTCGTCTTGACGGTCTCTGGCCGCACGCCGAGCAGGTCGGCGGTCTCCTCGATGCTCAGCCCCTCGATGACGCGGGCTACGAAAACCGCGCGATAGGCGTCGGGCAGGCTGTCGGTCGCCCGCTCGACAAGCCCGAGGATCTGCCGCTGCGCCATCGTCCGCTCCGGATCGTCGCTTGGGTTGAGAGGAAACCGGATGATCTGCGCTTCCGGGTTTTCAGGCATGGCCACGGTTCGCCGTCCTTTGCGAAGCCGCCCGAGCGCCTCGTTGATGACGATGCGCGACAGCCAGGTGGAAAGCGAAGCATCGCCGCGATAGGTGCCGAGATTGGTAAAGGCCCTGACATAGGCCTCCTGCACGATGTCCTCGGCCTCGCCGTCGTTGCGCACCATGCCGCGCGCCAGTCGGTAGAGCCGCTGGTTGTTCAGCTTCATGATCTTGCGAAAGGCATCGCTGTCGCGGGCGAGTGCGCGGGCCACGAGCCGAAGCTCGTCCGTCGCTGTTGATGTTGCCGTCAGCGCGGGCATGTGTCCTCCATCGATCCTTGCACGAAAGATTGGATGCAGGTTTCGAAAAAAGGTTCCCGAAAAATCACGCCGGGCCGATCGCCTGGCTACCTATGCTAGCACTTTGGCCGGCTCCGTGCCGGTGTTTTGCATCCGCGCCGTCGCGGCCAGCAGATCGGTTTGCGTGATCAGCCCGAGGATGTGGTTTTTATCGTCGACGATGATGACGGCGTGACTGCGCCCGTCGGTCAGCACTGGCAGCAGCGCCATGGCGTTCGAGCCGGCAGTTGCGGTTGCCGCCGGCGAGATCACGGTTCCGACCGTGCCGGCCGCCAGTGTCAGTTCCCGCAAGCCCACGGTTCCGGCCAGCCTTGCCTCGGCATCCACCACCGGCAAGGTTCGTATGTTGTGGTCAAGCAGCAATTGGCGCGCAGCGGCGGCTGGCGTGTGCTCGTCCACCGAGATGACGTCGCGCGACATGATGTCTTGGCACCGCAACGTCGCGTGCTCGCGCACCATGGCCTGCAATTCGACCTGCCGCAGCAACCGGTCGAGATCGCCCCGATCGATGTCGAAGGTCTCGTCGAGCGCTCCAAGCGCGGCGTCGATGTCCTCGGAGCGAAAACCGACACGCAATTGCGCCGGCGGATCGATGGTGCCGTGACTGTTTACCGGCGCCGGGGCCGGCACGTGCGGGTAGTTGCGCCGGGCCAGCTTGTGGAAGCCGTAGCCAAGCGCCACCAGCAGCATCGAATTGACCGCCACGGGCACGAAAGGAAAAAGGAAGCCGGCGCTGATGACGGCTGGACCGCCGAACACCGCGGTCAATGCCGCCGCACCCCCGGGTGGATGCAGGCAGCGCGTGAACGACATTGCGGCGATCGCCAACGCTACCGCAATACCGGTGGCGAGCACCGGCTGGTGCACGAATTGCACCACGATCACGCCGACAAGCGCCGAGATCGTGTTGCCGCCGATGATCGACCAGGGCTGCGCCAGCGGGCTGGCGGGCACCGCGAACAACAGCACCGCCGATGCTCCCATTGGCGCCACCAGCAGCGGCACATGTGGCCCGCTACCCAGTGTGAGTCCGCTGATCGCGCCAGTCAGCGCAATGCCGATCATCGCACCGACGCAGGCGATGATGCGTTCGCGCAGCGTCGCGCCGGCAAGAATGGGAACAAAGAGGCGGAACGCCATGGGCAGGCTCTTGGTGCGGTGGCTGGGGAATGATTTCCGCTGCCGCAATGAAGCGGAAGCCGGCAATTTGGAAGTCAAACAAATCCGCAAAACTGCGGATGGGGAGAATAATATTGCCGACATGGCCGGACCGGGGCGCCGCGTGCAGCCCCGGTTTGCTCAATCGCGTCAAGGCCTTGCGGACGTTGCTGGTATCGGTCCGAGAGGTCGCGTCAGGCCGCTGCGGCGGCGGTGAGCCCGCGAAGAATATCGGTCATGAGGTCCTCGACATCCTCGAGGCCGATCTGGAGACGAATCAACGGCCCTTCATAGGGGCCCTTGGCAACGACGCGGTCGCCGAGCCAGACCGGCACGGCAAGGCTCTCGTAACCGCCCCAGGAGTAGCCGAGACCGAAGATCCGCAATGCGTCGAGGAACGCGTGCTGCTGTTTCTGGCCGCCGCCGGCAAGCACGATGGAGAAGATGCCGCTGGAGCCGGAAAAGTCACGTTTCCACAGCGCGTGGTCGGGATGGCTGGGAAGGCCAGGGTGGAGCACGCGCGCCACGCCCTTCTGGCCCTCCAGCCATGCCGCGATGGCGAGCGCGCTGCGCTGATGGTGATCGAGGCGCACCCCCATGGTGCGCAAGCCGCGCAGCACCTGGTAGACGTCGTCGGGTCCGGCGCAGCAGCCAAGCGTGCAGAAGCTTTCATACAGCTGTTTCCAGCAGGCCTCGGTGGCCGACACCGTACCCAGCAGCACGTCCGAATGACCGGCGGGATATTTCGTCGCCGCATGGATCGAGATGTCGACGCCATGGTCGAGCGGACGGAAATAAAGCGGCGTCGCCCAGGTATTGTCCATCATGACGATGGCACCGGCGGCGTGCGCGGCCTTGGCGATGGCTGGTATGTCCTGCACCTCGAACGTGTTTGAGGCCGGCGATTCCGTGAACACCACCTTGGTGTTCGGCTTGATCAAGGCGGCGATGCCCGCGCCGATGCCGGGAGCATAATATTCGACCTCGACGCCGAGCCGCTTCAGCATTGTGTCGGCGAAGTTGCGCGTCGGATGATAGACGCTGTCGACGATCAGCAGGTGGTCGCCCGCCGAAACGAAGGCAAGCAGCGGCACCGTCACCGCCGCCAGGCCCGACGGGACCACGATCGTGCCGGCCGACCCCTCCAGCGCGTCTATGGCCTGGGCCAAGGCGTCGGTGGTCGGTGTGCCGCGCGTGCCGTAGGTGTATTTCTGGTCCCGTCCAGCCATCGAGGCGGCATTGCGGAACAGCACCGTGGAGGCGTGCACGACAGGCGGATTGACGAAGCCGAAATAGTCGTGCGGGTTGTTGCCCGAATGGGCAAGCCGCGTGTTGATGCCTATTTTGCCAGTCACCGGCTCGTTGCCGTCTTTTGCCATTCGTCGTCGCCTTTTTTGGTAAGCCGCTAGCCATAGTGCGGCGACATGGACCGCGCAACAGCCGGCTTTCGCCAGGACCCCGACTTCGAATGTGCCAATTGCCGAGCCGCCGCAGGCCGACTGCAAGCGGCAATGCCGGCGGCCAGAAAGCCCGCCGCCGGCAGCGGCATGCGTCGCCTGATAGCGCAAAGCGCACCTTCACCATGACCCAGACCAGCCAGAGGGCGCAGACATCGGCACGCAACCGGCCGGCAGAGCACAGTAACGCAGAGTAATCCCGGCGGATGGACTTTTTGCGGACAGAGCGCAGCCTGTCGTAGGGCGAGCTTCGCCGGCTTTATTCGCGCTTCTGACTAAATTGCGGGCGCGTTTGTCTGCGATTCAGGCAATTGCGGCAAACGATTTTCAAACCCATCTGAATTCGGTCATTTTCCTTGACCTCACAGGAATTATCGCCTTCGATGCTGTTCGTGAATGGGAGGCGGCGCGTCGACTGCGATGCGGAGTTCCGGAAATGGGCCGGAACGAAAAGCTGCGTTCACGCGGGAAAAAAAGATCAGGTTTGCCTGAAAACAGAAAAGGGTCTGTGGGTCATGAAACACATTGCAATCGGCATCCTTGGAGCCGCCGCGCTTGGAGCCGTGGCTTCAACGGCTTCAGCCACCACGCTCGACACGGTCAAGCAGAAGGGCTTCATCCAGTGCGGCGTGTCGACGGGCCTGGCCGGCTTCTCGGCGCCGGACGACAAGGGTGACTGGCAAGGCATCGATGCCGATTTCTGCCGCGCCGTGGCGGCCGCCGTCTTCGGTGACGGCTCCAAGGTCAAGTTCACGCCGCTCAGCGCCAAGGAGCGCTTCACCGCGCTGCAGTCGGGCGAGATCGACATCCTGTCGCGCAACACCACCTGGACCATTAACCGCGACACGGCACTTGGCCTGAACTTCATCGGCACCACCTACTATGACGGCCAGGGCTTCATGATCAACGCCAAGAAGCTGCCGGGCGTCAATTCGGCGCTTCAGCTGTCCGGCGCCGCCGTCTGCGTGCAGAGCGGCACCACCACCGAGCTCAACCTCGCCGACTACTTCAAGGCGAACAAGATGGAGTATAATCCGGTCGTTTTCGAGAAGCTCGAAGAGGTCAACGCAGCCTATGACGCCGGCCGCTGCGACGTCTACACCACAGACCAGTCGGGCCTTTACGGCATCCGCCTGACGCTGGGTGCGCCGGCCGATCACGTCGTGCTGCCGGAGATCATCTCCAAGGAGCCGCTCGGACCGGCAGTGCGCCAGGGCGACGACCAGTGGTACCATATCGTCAAGTGGACCTATTTCGCGCTGCTCGATGCCGAGGAACTCGGCATCACCAAGGCCAATGTCGACGAGATGAAGAACTCGGCCAGCCCTGAGATCAAACGCGTGCTCGGCCAGGAAGCCGACACCAAGATCGGCACCGATCTCGGCGTCTCCAACGACTGGGTCGTCAACATCGTCAAGGCGGTCGGCAATTACGGCGAAATGTTCGACCGCAATGTCGGCTCGGGCAGCCCGCTGAAGATCGCCCGCGGCATCAACGCGTTGTGGACCAAGGGCGGCCTGCAATACGCTCCACCGATCCGCTGATCGAAATGTGATCCGGAAGGCAGAACCATCTGCCTTCCGGTTTCTCTTTCACAGGGGACGGTGATATGGCATCGCAGGAAGTCCTTCGCGAGGATACAAGTCGCGGCTCCTTTATCAACGACCCGAAAGTCCGCAGTCTCTTCTTCCAGACACTGGTCGTCGTCGTTCTGTTCGGCTCTGTCTGGTGGATCGTGCAGAACGTCATCGACAATCTGCAGCGTCTTCACATCGCCTCCGGTTTCGGCTTCCTCAGGGGCCGCGCCGGATTCGACATCTCGGACACGCCGATCGCCTACACGTCCGATTCGACCTACGGTCGCGCCATCATTGTCGGCCTGATCAACACCATCATCGTCGCCGTGGCCGGCATCGTCACCGCGACCATTATCGGCTTCGTCATCGGCATCGGCCGGCTGTCGCAGAATTGGCTGATCCGCAAGATCTGCACGGTCTATGTCGAGATCTTCCGCAACATCCCGCCGCTGCTGGTCATCTTCTTCTGGTATTCGGGCGTGCTGGCCGTGTTGCCGCCGCCGCGCGAGAGCTATAACCTGCCTTTCGGTTCCTTCCTCAACCAGCGCGGTTTCTATTTCCCGCGCGCCGTCTGGGGCGAGGGCTCATGGCTGATCTTCGTGGCGCTCATCGTGGGTATCGCCATGGCCTGGTTCGTCGCCCGCAAGGCGCGCCAGCGGCAGATGGCGACGGGTCAGCAGTTTCCCGTGTTCTGGACGTCCGTCGCGCTGATCGTCGGCCTGCCGCTGCTCGCCTATGCGCTGAGCGGCTTTCCGCTGAGCTTCGATTTTCCGAAACAATCGACCTTCAACCTGACCGGCGGCTTCCAGGTCAAGCCGGAGTTCCTGTCGCTCTATCTGGCGCTGTCCTGCTACACGGCGGCCTTCATCGCCGAGATCGTGCGGGCCGGCATCAGGGGTGTCAGCAAGGGCCAGACCGAGGCCGCCGCCGCACTTGGCCTGCGCTCGGGATCGATCCTGCGGCTGGTCGTGGTGCCGCAGGCCATGCGCATCGTCATCCCGCCGTTGACCAGCCAGTATCTCAACCTGACCAAGAACTCTTCGCTGGCCATCGCCATCGGCTATCCGGACCTGACGGCGACCGCCGGCACGGTGCTCAACCAGACCGGCCAGGCGGTCGAGGGCGTGCTGATCATGATGATCGCCTATCTCATACTCAGCCTGGTGACCTCGGCCGTGATGAACGTGGTCAATGCCAGAATGGCGTTGGTGGAAAGGTAGGGCCATGCAGGAACACGACATGTCCTGGGTGCGCACCGAAATGGCCCTGGCGGAGGCGGCGCCGATCAGCGAGCGTGGCCTGTATGCCTGGGTCCGCAAGAACCTCGTCGGTTCGGTCGGCGACACCATCCTCACCATACTCGGCATCATCATCGTCGCCTGGGTCCTGCCGCAGGTCATCAACTGGGCCTTCATCAATGCCCAGTGGACCGGGCCGGACCGGACCGTCTGCGCGACAGTGGCGCAGGGCGGCATCCAGCCCGATGGCTGGAGCGGCGCCTGCTGGGCCTTCGTCAACGCCAA
Organism: Mesorhizobium sp. B2-2-4; assembly: GCF_006442375.1. Taxonomy (NCBI): domain Bacteria; kingdom Pseudomonadati; phylum Pseudomonadota; class Alphaproteobacteria; order Hyphomicrobiales; family Phyllobacteriaceae; genus Mesorhizobium; species Mesorhizobium sp. B2-2-4. The sequence continues at coordinate 32,744 of NZ_VFWB01000021.1, forward strand.
GTTCGGCCAGTTCATGTTCGGCACCTATCCGGTCGAGGAGCGCTGGCGGCCGATCCTGGTCGCCATCCTGTTCGCGGCGCTGCTGGTGCCGATGCTGGTCCCCAGCGTGCCGCGCAAGGGCCTGAACGCCATCCTGCTTTTCCTCGTGCTGCCGATCGTCGCCTTCTTCCTTCTGGTCGGCGGCGTGTTCGGCCTGCCGCATGTCGAGACGTCGCGGTGGGGCGGACTGCTGATCACGCTCAGCCTCTCCTTCGTCGGCATCGCCGTGTCGCTGCCGCTGGGCACCGTGCTGGCGCTCGGCCGGCGCTCCAAGATGCCGATCGTCAAGATGCTGTGCATCATCTTCATTGAAGCTGTGCGCGGTATCCCGCTGATCACAGTGCTGTTCTTCGTCAGCGTCATGCTGCCGCTTTTCCTGCCCGCCGGCGTCACCTTCGACAAGTACCTGAGGGCTCTGATCGGCGTGTCGCTGTTTGCCGCCGCCTATATGGCGGAAGTGGTGCGCGGCGGCCTGCAGGCGATCCCCAAGGGCCAATACGAGGGCGCCGATTCGCTCGGCCTCGGCTATTGGCAGAAGATGGGACTGATCGTGCTGCCGCAGGCGCTGAAGCTGGTCATTCCCGGCATCGTCAACACGTTCATCGGCATGTTCAAGGACACCAGCCTGGTCCTCATCATTTCGATGTTCGACCTGCTCGGCGTCGTCAAGCAGAACTTCTCGGACGCCAACTGGGCGACGCCGCAGACCGCGAAATCCGGTCTCGTGTTCGCCGCCTTCGTGTTTTGGCTGTTCTGCTTCGGCATGTCGCGCTATTCAATGTATACGGAACGCCGGCTCGACACCGGTTACAAACGATAAAAAGGGGATTGGTTCATGGCCACCGAAAACGCCGTCAGCGCGGAAGAGATCAAGGTCAATGCCGCGAAGATGCACATCTCGACCACCGATGTCGCCATCGACATCATCGCCATGCACAAATGGTATGGCGAGTTCCATGTGCTGAAGGACATCAACCTCAAGGTGATGCGCGGCGAGCGCATCGTCATCTGCGGCCCGTCCGGCTCCGGCAAGTCCACCATGATCCGCTGCATCAACCGGCTCGAAGAACACCAGAAGGGCAAGATCTTCGTCGACGGCAAGGAATTGACCAACGATCTCAAGAAGATCGACGAGGTGCGCCGAGAGGTCGGCATGGTGTTCCAGCACTTCAACCTGTTCCCCCACCTGACCATCCTGGAGAACTGCACGCTGGCGCCGATCTGGGTCCGCAAGACCCCGAAGAAACAGGCCGAGGAGATGGCCATGCATTTCCTCAAGCGCGTCAAGATCCCCGAGCAGGCCAACAAATATCCGGGCCAGCTCTCCGGCGGTCAGCAGCAGCGCGTGGCGATCGCCCGTTCGCTGTGCATGAACCCGCGCATCATGCTGTTCGATGAGCCGACCTCGGCACTCGACCCGGAAATGATCAAGGAAGTGCTGGAGACCATGGTTAGCCTTGCCGAGGAAGGCATGACCATGCTGTGCGTCACCCACGAAATGGGCTTCGCGCGGAAAGTCGCCAACCGGGTGATCTTCATGGATCAGGGCCAGATCGTCGAGCAGAACACGCCGGCCGAGTTCTTCGATCACCCGCGCCACGAGCGCACGAAGCTGTTCCTGTCGCAGATATTGCACTGAGCGCTGCCTCGTCGAAATGGAAGGAGCCCGGCCGCGCCACGGTCGGGCTTTTTCACATTTGGCCGATCGGATCGTTTCGATTGAGACATGATGGAATCGCAAGAACTATGCCCGGATGAGAAAACGCCTTCGTTTCCTGGCCGTGCTGGTGGCCGCGGTGGTGCTGGTCGCGGCACTCGGCACGCTGGTGCCACGACCACTCTGGCCGGCTGCCGCGGCCGGCGAGGGCGTCAGGCACATTCTGGTGCTGAGCAATCCGATCCACACCGACATCGCCATTCCCGTCGATGATGGCGTGCGCCGGCGTTTTCGCTTCCTCGCGGCTGCCGGCCAGCCTTCCGATGCGCCCGAGGTGCGCTACATCGTCTTCGGCTGGGGCGGCCGCGCCTTCTACCTGGAGACGCCGACCTGGTCGCAGCTGAAGGCGATGCCCGTATTCAAGGCCCTGACGCTTGACGCTTCAGTGATGCATGTCGAGGTCGCCGGCGATATCTCCGGACCCGATGTCGCCGGCTTCGACATCCCGGAAGACCGCTTTGCGGCATTGCTCGACTTCATCGATGCGAGTTTTCAGCAAGGACCAGGCGGGCCGATCGTCATCGCCAGGGCCGCCTATTCCGATTTCGACCGCTTCTATGAGGCGAACGGCCATTTCAATGCGCTGGCCGGCTGCAACACCTGGACGGCCGCCGCCTTGCGAACCGCCGGCCTGCGGACCGGTTGGTGGAACCCGCTGCCGGTCTCGCTTGGGTGGTCGTTGAAGCTGTATAATGGTAGGTAGCGCAGATAACGCCAACGCCTCGTTCGAGTTCTAGGCCCGCCACCCATAAAGCCAGTCCAAATCCGCAGCGAGCTTCTCCGGCGCCCGCACTTTCAGGAAAAGGTTGCGCGCCAACGCCACCGGACCCCAGGCATGCCAGGCAAGGCGGTTGAGGGCGCCGCGACGTGCCACTCTCACGACGCGCGGCCGGCGCAGGCCTTCCCAGATTTGAAGACTTCCGGCCAGGTCGGCACGGGAGGCGCCCATGACGTCGGCAAGCGTGGCGGCATCCTCGATGGCCATCGCGGCGCCCTGTGCCGCGAACGGCGTCATGGCATGCGCCGCGTCGCCGACCAGTGCGATGCGGCCCGACCTTACCCATGGCGGCTTCTGATCGACCGTATGGACCGGCCAGGCCGCCCAAGGGCCGGCCAACTCCGCAAGCCTTGCCAGCGCCGGCGTGGTGCGGCGCATGGCGCCGGCCAGGATTGCGGGATCGGCATGGCCGGACCAGCCTTCGGCGATACGCTCGCCCCTGGTGAAAGCGACGAGGTTGATGGCGCTGCCCTTGCTGACGGGATAGGCGACCATGTGAAAGCCGGGATGCAGGAAGGTGGTGACGCAGTCCGGCGCACCGATCTCTGCAAAAGCTTGCCCGGCAGGACTGTCTGCGCTGACGGTTGCCCGCCAGGCCAGTTCGCCGGAGAAGTGGCTTTTCGCAAGCCTGGTTTTCCTTCCTTGGTCGGCAAGTCCGCGCACCGACGACCAGACGCCATCGGCGCCGACCAGAAGGAAACCTTCCGCCGCGACGAGCCTGCCACCCACATCGGCTGCCGCGGTGATGCCTGAACTGCTGATCGTGACGCTGTCAAGGCGCGCGCCGGTGGCGAGATGAACATCGGGCATGGCAGCCACGCGCGCCATCAGCGCGTTTTGCAGGTCCGCTCGATGCGCCACGAGGTAGGGCGCACCCCAGCGCGCCTCGCCTGCTCGTCCAAGAGGCACGCGCGCCAGTTCGCCCAAGGTTGCCGCATCCTTCAGCACCACGGCTTCCGGCCTGACGGCATTGGGAAGAAGTGCGTCGAGTACGCCGAGCTCACGCAGGATGCGTGTCGCGTTGGGCGAAAGCTGGATGCCGGCGCCCGCCGCTTCGAGGCGCTGCGCCTGTTCGAAGATCCGCACGGTATAGCCGCGCTCGGCGAAAGCCAGTGCCGCGGTCAGCCCGGCAATACCCGCCCCGGCGATGATGACTTGCCGGGACTGTGCGTCTGCCATTGGCCCGGCCCGCTGGAGGTCAGGCGGCCTGATCGATGTAGAGGCAGCCGGCCGGCAGCGTTTCCATCGCCGTCAGCTTCGGCGAATAGCGGTAGAGCGTCGAGCAGTAGGGGCAGACCTTCTCATTGTCGTCGCCCATGTCGAGAAACACATGCGGATGGTCGAAAGGCGGGTTGGCGCCGGTGCACATGAATTCCTTGACTCCGATATCGATCGCCGGATGGCCCGCATCGTTCTGGAAATGGGGAATGGAACCGCCTGCCATCGTCGTCTCCTTTAGCGCAGTCTGTTCAGCGTTTGGATCATAACCGGTCTGTTTGCAAGTTCGATGAAATGAAACTGTCGCAAAAGCCTGTCAGAGGATAAGTTAAGCCGGTTAACCGGCTGGAGCATCGCAGCCAGGCGCAACAGCCTGGGCGCCGCCCGAAAAAGCGGCGAAGCAACCAGACGTGGGAAGAGCAGGAACCATGAACGAACTGAAGCCGGTCCAGAGCGAATTCATCAATGCCGAAGTGGCAAGCCCGGAAGGCAATCCGGATCGTTTCGTCAATCGCGAGTTCTCCTGGTTGCAGTTCAACCGCCGCGTGCTCGAGGAATCGCAGAACACAAACCATCCGCTGCTGGAGAGGGTACGTTTCCTGTCGATCTCCGCGGCCAATCTCGATGAGTTCTTCATGGTGCGCGTCGCCGGTCTGGCCGGCCAGGTTCGCGAAGGCATCGTGTTGAGAAGCCCGGACGGGCGTACCCCCGAACAGCAGCTCGAACAGCTGCTTCGCGAGGTCGAACGGTTGCAGGAAGACCAGCAGAAGAGCCTTTCGGCGCTGACCGTGCTGCTCAACAAGGAAGGCATCGAGAGCATCACCCGCGACGCGCTGACCAAGGACGAGAAGGCCTGGCTGGAGGAGCACTTCCAGGACCAGGTGTTTCCTGTTCTCACGCCATTGTCGATCGACCCGGCGCATCCGTTCCCGTTTATCCCCAATCTCGGCTTCTCGATGGCGCTGCAGCTTCGCCATCGCAAGAATGGCGAGGAGATGAGCGCGCTCTTGCGCCTGCCGGTGGCGCTGAAGCGCTTCATCCGCCTGCCGGACCGCAAGCACCATGTCCGCTTCATCCCGCTGGAAGAGGCGGTCGGCCTTTACATCGGCAAGTTGTTCCCGGGTTACGAGGTCAAGGGCTCCGGCACGTTCCGCATCATCCGCGACAGCGATATCGAGGTCGAGGAGGAATCGGAAGATCTCGTGCGCCTGTTCGAGACCGCGCTGAAGCGCCGCCGCCGCGGCTCCGTCATTCGCATCGAGTTCGACATGCTCATGCCGGCCGAACTGCGCGAATTCGTCGCCGGCGAACTCGGCGTCTCGTCGAGCCGCATCAGCGTCCTGACCGGCCCGCTGGCGCTCAGCCAGATTTCGGAGATCGTCGCCGTTGCCCGCGACGACCTCAAATTCACGCCCTACAATCCGCGTTTCCCCGAGCGCATCCGCGAGCATGGCGGCGATTGCTTCGCCGCTATCCGCGAGAAGGACATCATCGTCCACCACCCCTACGAATCCTTCGACGTGGTGGTTCAGTTCCTGCGTCAGGCGATGGCCGACCCGGAAGTGGTGGCGATCAAGCAGACGCTTTACCGCACCTCCAACGACAGCCCGATCGTGCGTGCGCTGGTCGACGCGGCCGAGGCCGGCAAGTCGGTGACGGCCCTGGTCGAACTCAAGGCCCGCTTCGACGAGGAGGCCAACATCCGCTGGGCGCGCGACCTCGAGCGCGCCGGCGTCCAGGTCGTGTTCGGCTTCCTCGAGCTCAAGACCCACGCCAAAATGTCGCTGGTGGTGCGGCGCGAGGACGGCAAGCTGCGCAATTATGTGCATCTGGGCACCGGCAATTACCATCCGGTGACCGCGCGCATCTACACCGACCTGTCCTTCTTCACCACCGATGCAACGATCGCACGCGATGTCGCCCAGCTTTTCAACTTCATCACCGGCTATGCCGAGCCGACCGCCGAAATGCGGCTGGCGATCTCGCCCTTCACGCTGAGGAACCGTATCCTGCAGCACATTTCCGATGAGGTCGCCCACGCGCTCGAGGGAAGGCCGGCGCGCATCTGGATGAAGATGAACGCGCTGGTCGATCCGATCATCATCGACGCGCTCTACGACGCCAGCCGAGCGGGCGTCGAGATCGACCTGGTCGTGCGCGGCATATGCTGCCTGCGGCCGCAGGTGCCGGGCCTGTCGGAAAACATCAGGGTCAAGTCGATCGTCGGCCGTTTCCTCGAGCACAGCCGCATCTATTGCTTCGGCAATGGCCACGGCCTGCCGTCGGACGAGGCCGTCGTCTACATCTCCTCGGCCGACCTCATGCCGCGCAACCTCGACCGCCGCGTCGAGACCATGGTGCCGATCACCAACCCAACTGTGCATGAACAGGTGCTGGGCCAGATCATGCTCGGCAACATCATGGACAATCAGCAAAGTTTCGACGTATTGGCTGATGGAACCTCCCGGCGCGTCGTGCTCGAGGAGGGCGAGGAGCCGTTCAACGCACAGGAATATTTCATGACCAATCCGAGCCTGTCGGGACGGGGTGATGCGCTGAAATCGCATGCGCCGAAGCGGATCGCGCAATTCAAGCGCCGCAAGAAGAACGCCGCCGCCTGATGCTGTCCGATTCCCAGGGCCGGCTGCAGGATCGCCGACCGCTGTCCATCATCGACATCGGCTCGAATTCGATCCGCCTTGTCGTCTACGAGGGGCTGGCGCGCTCGCCGACCATGCTGTTCAACGAAAAGATGCTGGCGGGCCTCGGCCGCGGCATCGTGTCGACGGGAAAGCTCGACCCCGAGGGCGTGACACGGTCGATGGAGGAGTTCCGCCGTTTCCGCGCGCTCTCCGACCAGGCCGGTGCCGAGCACATGTACGTGCTGGCGACCGCCGCCGCCCGCGAGGCCGTCAACGGCCCCGATTTCATCCACCGCGCCGAAGACGTGCTCAAGACCGAGATCCGCGTGATCAGCGGCCGCGAGGAAGCCTACTATTCCGCGCTCGGCGTCATCTGCGGCTTTCATCCGGCCAACGGTATCGCGGGTGACCTCGGCGGCGGCAGCCTTGAACTGGTCGACGTCAATGGCGAAGCGATCGGCGACGGCATAACGTTGCCGCTGGGCGGCCTGCGCCTCCAGGATATGGCCAAGAACTCCCTCACGCAGGCAGCGAAAATCGTGCGCGACGAGCTGGGGCGGGCGAAGCTGCTCAAAGGCGGGCAAGGCAGGCCTTTCTATGCCGTCGGCGGCACCTGGCGAAATCTCGCCCGGCTGCACATGGAGATGACCAACTATCCGCTTGGCGTCATGCACCACTACGAGATCGGCGTCGAAAGTGCCGCCAATTTCCTGCGGCAAGTGGCGAAAGGCGAGATCGAGAAGATCAAAGGCATCGAGGGCGTTTCGAAGAACCGCCGCTCGCTCCTGCCTTACGGTGCCATCGTGCTGCAGGAGATCATGGCGGCGATGCAGCCGTCGAAGATCATCGTCTCGGCGCTCGGCGTGCGCGAAGGCTTCCTCTATTCGCTGCTCGACCAGGCCGAGCAGAAGGCCGATCCGCTGATCTCGGCATCGGAGGAACTCGCCCGGCTGCGCTCGCGCTCGGTCACCCATGCGCATGAACTCGTCGACTGGACGGCCAAGACCTTTGCCGCTTTCGGCATCGACGAGACCGAGGACGAGGCGCGCTACCGCCACGCGGCGGCATTGCTGGCCGACATCGGTTGGCGCGCGCATCCCGAATATCGCGGCAAGCAATCGCTCAACATCATCGCCCACGCCTCCTTTTTCGGCGTGGACCACCCTGGCCGCGCCTACCTGGCGATGGCCAACGCCTATCGGCACGACGGCATCTTCAACGAAGCCATCGCGCCCGAAATCAAGGCGCTGGCGACACCGCGCTATCTGGAGCGAGCGCGGGTGCTGGCGGCATCGATGCGCGTCGTCTACCTGCTGACCGCCTCGATGCCCGGCGTCATGCCGAGACTGAAATGGGAGCAGCGCGGCAATGGCGTGCTGGCGCTGGTCTTGCCGGCATCGCTGGCAGATCTCTATGGCGAGCGCCCGGCCGGGCGCCTGGCGCAACTGGCGCGAATTACCGGCCGCCGCCTGGTACTGGCGGTCGAAGGTGGGCCGAGCGTTTCGGTGAAATAGGTACGGCCTACCAGAGCGTGAGTTATCTGATCCACGCCGATATTGACCAACTCAATCGCGCCACTTGTTCAGCGGCTTCGTGTTTGAAGACCGGCTTCCCCCACTCCGTCTTGGCTTCGCCAAGCCACCTCTCGCCCGTCGATCGGGGGAGAGGTGTCGAGCGCAGCTCGACGGAGTGGGGGTCGACTTGACACGGGCGTTGGCTTGGCTCGGGCATTGAGAGTCCAACCCGGGGCATTTGTCTGGTTGGTTCCGGGCCTGCCCTTGGATTTAGGCGATATCAAACAGCAGCCCGCCCGTCGACCGACCAGGCGCCGGCGCCGGCCATGGCGAGCGCCAGAAAGCCGCCCGATATCGCGATGTCCTTCATCAGCATCTGCTGGTGCAAGAAGGCAAGCGTCGCATCATCGGCGCCCTGGCCGTAATGGCCGATGAAGCCGGCAACGATGCAGAAGGCGGCCAAAAGCAGAGCCACGATCCGGGTCTGGAAGCCGATGAGTATCAGCAGTCCGGCGATCAGCTCGAACAGGCCCGTGCCCCACGCGGCGAGCCCCGGGAGCGGCAGGCCAAGGCCGGCGAAATAGCCCGATGTGCCGGCAATGTCGGCGAGCGCATGGAAGCCTGACGGTACGAACAGCGCGGCAAGCAGCAGCCGCGAAGCCAGAAGCAGTGCGTTGCGAGGCATGGTCACCTCCGTTGTCGGTTGGCCGGTTTGGGCCTTTACCCACCCGGACCGATCGATCCTACCACCAATGCCCCGGCAAATCCGGGCGCTGAATTGAGGCTTCTGGACCGACAACGAAACAGTGGCGCGGAAAATTCCGCGCCACTGCTGTCAAAGACGGGGGAGGGAAGTTCAGCCGCGCTTGGCGTCGACCGAATAGGCGCCGGCGCCTGAGGAAGCCAGCACGAGGAAGCCGCCGGTGATCGCCAGGTTCTTCATGAAGTTGATCATCTGCATCTGGTCGGCCCAGCCGGTGTGGGCGACCAGGGCCGTGGCGACGGTGAAGATCGCCAGCACCCAGGCGGCAATCCGGGTCTGGAAGCCGACGAGAATGGCCAGACCGCCGAGCAGTTCGATGAGGCCGACGACGATGGCCGTCACGGTCGGCAAGGGCAGGCCGAGGCCGCCGAAATAGGCCGCGGTGCCGGAAAGGGCGCTGAGCTTGCCGAAACCGGAAAGCAGGAAAATGACCGCGAGCAGGATGCGGCCGAGCAGGATCGTGACAGAACTGTTGGACGCGGTGCCGGTGCCGGCGAAGGAAGTGTTGGTGGACATGGTGGCTCTCCGAATGGGGTTGATCGCCCGTCAGATAGACCATGCTGACTGTTCACCAAAGCCGCCTGTCTGGCGACACATTGTTCACAGGACATACGTTTCCGTGAACCGGTGAAAACGGAAATTCGTGCCGGTCGATGCGGTGGCGGGAGCATATTTTCCCGCCGAAAAAGTGCCTTCACCCAGGATGGGTCATATCTTCCGGCCGCACGATCCGATCGTAATCGGCTTCGCTGACCAGCCCGGTGGCCAGCGCTTCCTCGCGCAGCGTGGTACCGTTCTTGTGCGCGGTCTTGGCGATCTTGGCGGCGTTGTCGTAGCCGATGGTGGGCGCAAGCGCCGTCACCAGCATCAGCGAGCGGTCGAGGGCCGCCTTGATGTTGTCTTCGCGCGCCTCGATGCCGACGACGCAATTGTCGGTGAAGGAGACCGAAGCGTCGGCGAGCAACTGCACCGATTGCAGGAAGTTGTAGGCCATCAGCGGGTTGTAGACGTTGAGCTCGAAATGGCCTTGGCTGCCGGCAAAGGTGAGCGCCGCATTGTTGCCGAACACCTGCACGCAGACCTGGGTCATCGCTTCGCACTGCGTCGGATTGACCTTGCCCGGCATGATCGAGGAACCAGGCTCGTTTTCCGGCAGCGACAATTCGCCAAGGCCCGAACGCGGGCCGGAACCGAGGAAGCGGATGTCGTTGGCGATCTTGAACAGCGCGGCGGCAGCGGCGTTGATGGCACCGTGCGAGAATACCATGGAATCATGGGCGGCGAGCGCCTCGAACTTGTTCGGCGCTGTGACGAAGGCGATGCCGGTGATGGCGGCGATGCGGTCGGCCACCCGCTCGGCGAAGCCGACGGGCGCGTTGAGGCCGGTGCCGACGGCGGTGCCGCCCTGCGCCAGTTCCTGCAGGCCGGGCAACGTCAGCTCGATGCGCTTGATCGACGAAGCGACCTGCGCGGCGTAGCCCGAGAATTCCTGGCCCAGCGTAAGCGGGGTGGCGTCTTGCGTGTGGGTGCGGCCGATCTTGATGATATGGTTGAACTCTCTGCTCTTGGCGGCAAGCGCCTTATGCAGGTGCTTCAGCGCCGGCAACAGGTCATGCACGATGCGTTCGGCGCAGGCGATGTGCATGGCGGTCGGGTAGGTGTCGTTCGACGACTGGCTCATATTGACGTGGTCGTTCGGGTGCACCGGCTTCTTGGAGCCCATGACGCCGCCCAGCATCTCGATCGCCCGGTTGGAGATCACCTCGTTGGCGTTCATGTTGGATTGCGTACCCGAGCCGGTCTGCCAGACCACCAGCGGGAAATGGTCGTTGAGCTTGCCGTCGATGACTTCTTGAGACGCTTCGACGATCGCCTTGCCGATCGCCGGATCGAGCCGCTTCAGCTCCATATTGGCTTCCGCCGCCGCCCGCTTGACGATGCCGAGCGCGCGCACGACGGATGCCGGCTGCTTTTCCCAACCGATCTTGAAATTGCCGAGCGAACGCTGCGCCTGCGCGCCCCAATAACGGTCGGCGGCGACCTCGATGGGACCGAACGTATCGGTTTCGGTTCTGGTCTTGGCAGCGCTCACGGCAAGTCTCCGGTCTGTCGATTTGGGCAACGGCGTATCGCGTTGCACAAAACGCATCAAGCGGAGATTGCGGGCGATGAAGATGCAAATCGGTTGAAGACGGAGCCAATCTCCCCGCTCGTGGGGAGATCGGCTGTCCCACTCATCCTGCCGTGTACCCGCCATCCACCGCGAAAATCCCGCCGCTGGTCCATGCCGCCTCGTCGCTGGCGAGATAGACCGCGATGCCGGCGAGGTCCTCAGGGCGGCCGATGCGGCCAAGCGGGTAGCTGCGCCGGACATAGGCCTCGAGCTCAACCTTTGCCTGCGCCGGCAGATTGTCGATGGTCCTGCGCCGCATGGCGGTGTCGACCGTGCCGGGCGCAATGGCGTTGACCCTGATGCCACGCGGACCGAGCTCGAAGGCGAGTGACTTGGTCAGCGAATTCAGTGCGCCCTTCGACAGGGAATAGAGGCTCGACGGCCGGTTGGGGATCATCTTACTGGCGAAGTAGGAGGAGATGTTGATCACCGATGCGCCGACCGGGAGATGCGGCAACAGCCCTTGCGTGAGGAAGAACGTGGCCGCCACATTGAGCGCGAAGGATTGCTGGAATTGGTCAATGCTGACAGTCTCGAACGGCACGAGATAGGCGACACCGGCATTGTTGACGAGGATGTCGAGCGGCCGGCCGGATTCTTTCACAAGCTCGACAGCCGCCGCGACGCCGGGGCTGGTGGCGAGGTCGGCCGACAGCGTTTCGACGGCACCGTTCGGATGGGAAGCCGTGAGTGTTTCGCGGGCCGCCTCGAGTTTTCCGATGTCGCGCCCGATGATCAGGACCTCGGCACCCTCACGCAAGAAGGCGTCCGCTATGGCAAGGCCGATGCCGTCCGAACCGCCGGTCACCAGCGCGCGTTTGCCGGAAAGTCTCATTGAACGCTCCAAGCCTGTTTGGTGACGAGAGCACCGCATATCGGCGGTCGAGGTCAAGCCGGCTGCCTATCCCATGGTATGAACTTCGGCTGCGGCCGGCGTCGGGGTCAACTGCCGGCGCTTGCATTCGCGAACTGGGCAGGGAGCAAGCGGGAATTTACGCCCCGCCTCGATGCCGGGGAGGTATAGCGGATCAGACGCCGCTTCCGCGCGGACTGGAGATCAGCAACAAAGCCGCGAGCGCGATGTCGCCGACAGGCGCATGGTTTCGGTTGGTCTGGCCAGGTCATGTCGGACGGCGTACGAAAAGGCCTGCCATGCAGGTGAGGCGGCAAGCGCGGTTTCATGCTGGGCCTGCGCTTCTTCGCCATCAAAACCCATCACACTGATGAAAACATTCTCACTCGCTCGCACCGGCAGGCGTGGAAAGCTGTTTTCCGCATGCTCCGTGACGAAAGCGGCGAGCAGCCGCGCACCGGGTGACGCCGTCATCGGCGCGACTTCGGGCTCGAAGCGGCTGGCGAACGCGGCCTCTGCGCCCGGCCGCAAATGATAAATCCGAATCACGACCATCCCTGACAGCGGCGTGCTTCTGCCTGGCTTTTCGTCGGCAGCCAAGCCCGCGCGCAATGCGCCGGAGAGATCGAAGCCAGCCCCGGTCCACGCAGGTTTGAGCAGCAGCACATCGTCGGAATCGATCATCGTGGCGTTGGCGGCATTGCGGTGCGCTGCCCATACCGGACCGTCATAGAAGGCGCTCAGGGCACGTTTGCGCGCCTCCATGTCCTCGAAACCGCGCAGCCAGACGAACATGTCGGGGCGATCGAGGTCCCTGAATTGGCCGATGATGGTCATCCCGGCCTCTTCCTGGCCTTCGATCAGCTTGCCGTCAAAGAGGTCGATAAGGGTATCGCGTTTGCCAGGTTTCAGCGTGTACTGCCGCAGTTCGACGACCGGGGAGGCGAGCGCTGCTGTCTCCGATGTGGCACTCAGGGGCAGGCTCATAAGCTCGTCTCCAAAAACAGGGTGATCATCCTGTTTTATAAAACAGACCGGTTGTCCTGTTTTGTCAATCTGCTAGCTTCTTTTTCTTCCCTCCTGGAGGGGCACGGTGGAGATTCCCGATGACAGGGCATGCCCAGAAGCGCACCAATGATCCCGAAGGCATGCGCAACAGAGTGCTCGATGCCGCGCAGGAGTCCTTTCAGGTACGCGGCTATCACGCGTCCAGTCTCGGCGATCTGATGGCGGCGGCGGGTGTCAGCGGCGGCGCGTTGCATCATCATTTCCCGACCAAGAAAGCGTTGGCGCTGGCGGTGATCGAAGAGCGTGTGGCCGCGGCGGTCGAAGAGACATGGATGGCGCCTTTGCGGGCGGCCGCTTCGGCGCGCGAAGGCGTGCGTGCAGCCTTCGAAGCCGTGGCGGCGGAACTTGAGCAACAAGGCTTCGTGCGCGGCTGTCCCCTCAACAACCTTGCACATGAACTGTCGTTCGTCGATGCCGAATTGCGCGCCGCCCTTGCCGGCATTTTTGCCGGCTGGCGCCAGGCGATCGCCGACAAGGTCCGGGCTGATCAGCAGGCGGGCAGGGAGCAGGACACCGACCCGCAGCGTTTCGCCGCCCTGGCCGTCGCGGCCTATTCCGGCGCGATGTCGATGGCCAAGACGGCGCAGGATGCCGGCATGTTGCGCGATTGCCTGGCGGGGCTGGAGCAGAATGTCGCCCAAGCTTCGCCCATGGCCGCAACGAGGCGGCGTCGCAGGATATTGCTGCCACCGGGAAACCTTTGATGCCGAGGACGGGAACGATCCCTACAACTCAGTTCCGTTCTGGGGGAGGGCAGCAGCCGTGGACCGGGCGCTGAACTTTACTGCTGACCGGTGTCCGTGCTGAACTTCAACCCATGATGAAGCGCTTCTCACCAAAATCGGTATCACGACGCCGTTTTCTGGCGCGGGCCGCCGGTCTTGCCACGGCCCTTGCGCTTCCACGCCCGGCGCTCGGCCAGACCGGGCAGCGCATTCAGCCTGTCGACGCCACCTTCCTGTTCATCGCCGATGTCCATGCCTGCCGCATGGCCAGCGGCTTGAGTCCCAATTGCCAGCAGGAAGGCAAGACCGACGCTGCCTTGCTGCGCAATGTGGCGGCTCTGAACGGCATTGGCGACAAGACATGGCCCGTCGAGATCGGCGGCGTCCCGACGGGCCTACGCTCCGCCGGCAGCCGAATCGGCACGCCGCTCGGCCTCGTCATCGGCGGCGACATGACCGACGATGGCGGTGGTCAGATCACCCAGCCGAGTGAAGGCACGCAATTGCTGCAATTCAGCCAGCGTTACCAGCAAGGCATGGGGCCTGACCGCGTGCATGTTCCAGTCTATGTCGGGCTCGGCAATCATGACCTCGACCAAAACGGCCCGCGGCATCACGTTGACTGGTACCGGCGCGAAATGCGCGACTATGTCGAAGTCAATCACCGTGCCGGCGTGTTCTTCAAGCCACCGGTTCCAGCCACCGACTACGATGTCGAGACCGACTGCTATGCGTGGGACTGGGGCGGGCTGCATCTCGTCCAGACCCACCGTTTCGCTGGCGACACCGGCCATGGCGCGGACAGCAGCCTGCCCTGGCTGAAGCAGGATCTGGCGACCTATGCGGCGGACGGCCGCCCGGTCATCCTGTTTCAGCATTATGGCTGGGATAATTTTTCGACTGAGCGATGGGATCCCGCCAAAAAGGCGTTCGACGACGACGGCAAGGGGCCGCCGCATTGGTGGAGCGATGCGGACCGTCAGGCACTGCTTGCGGCCCTGAAAGGCTACAACGTGATTGCCATCTTCCATGGCCATCAGCACGAGGTGCCGATGATCTATCAGCGCGACGGCCTTGATCTCTTCAAGCCAAAGGCGGCCTATATGGGGGGGTTCGCACTGGCGCGGGTCACCAATGATGGCATGGATGTCGTGCTGGGCGAAGCCAGCGACGATCACGGCGGGGTCACATTCACCAACGCCTTCAGCAAACCGTTCCAGACATGAAAGCCCGCAGCGGCCTTTTCGTCCCGGACGCTGACTGACGTCGACCTGGCAGTGCGCTCGGGCCTCGGCCTCCGCTACGAGATGCCGCCGATGATGACCGCCGCGATGTAGGGGCCGAAAGAAAACGCCCCTCGCACCTTTTATCGTGCGGGGGGCGTCTTTGCCGTTCGCTTTTCCTTCGATTGCTCTCGTGAATTGCTGACGACAACCATGAAACGTGCTTCGACCGAAATGGCTCCCGGCGCGTCCAGATTTTTTTAGGGCCGCTTTGTTCAGTGCCCGATTGGCGTGAACCGTCGCGGCGGGTGAGCCAAGAATGTCGGTAGCTAATCAAGTTGTCCGGTTTGGTAGCACATGATCTGTCCGCTTCTGTTTTGGCGTCGAAGCGGTTC
>NZ_VFWB01000022.1:0-26587 GCF_006442375.1 Mesorhizobium sp. B2-2-4
TTGCATGTTGATGCGGTCCGAACCAACGCCGAAGGTGACATTGCCGCTCACCTGGCCGGTGCCGCCGGCGGGAAAGGCCGGCCTGCACCGGCGGCGTCGGATCGACCGGCGGATTGTTGACGTCGCCTTCGGACGGCACGGGCACGTGCGGCAGCTGGGAAGGCGGCGGCGGCGGCTCGGTTGCCGGAGGTTCGGGCTCGGGCGCCGCCGTCGGTCCGATCCCCGGCGGCGCTGCGGCCGGCGATGTCGGCGTTATCATCGACGAGCGCAGATACCAGTTCTCCGCGCTGCCTGCGGTGACGCCACCCTTGAACAGATAATATTCGAAGGCGCCCGCCGCGACCGGCGCGTCGAGCGCGAAGGCGCTGGCGCTGGAGGTGGCGCCATTGACCGCCTGGACGACCATGATGCCGTCCTGCGTCGTCTCGGCACCCGTGCCGCCGACATTGACCACCCCGATGCCGGTCGAGCCGGAAGCCGTGCCGCCCGACAGCACCAGCCTGTCCGAGGCCGAGGAATCATCGCCGAGTTCTGTCTGGATGAGCAGCAGGCCGCCAAGCCCGGTGTAATTGCCCGAAATCGTCAGCCGATCCGTCGCGCCTGTACTGCCATTGGTCAGGTCGATGCGGCCGGCATTGACGACGTCCGCAAGCTGGCCCGCCGTAAAGGCCTGTATCGACGCGTTGAAGCCGCCGCCATAGAGCGTGCTTGCGGCATCGACGCTGAGCGAGCCTGTGCCGGTGCCGCTGTCTCCCAGCACCAGATTGCCGTCCAGCGTTAGTTCGGTGTCATTGGTGGCGTCGATGTTCTCCCAGTTCTGCACCCGGCTGATGCCTTTGAGCTTGACGTTGTCGAAACTCAACGTGTCGGTGCCGAGGCCGCCATTCAGCGCGTCGGCGCCGCCCAGATTGGAATTGGTCAGGTTGCTCAGCTTTGCCGTGTCGTTGTCGGCGCCGAGGTCGACGGCGCCATAGATGATGCCGCCGCCATCCCAGACGAAATTGTCGGCTCCGAAGCTCATCAGCACGTCGCCGCCGACCGTGCCGCCGGTAATCGTCACGCTGTCATTGCCGCCGCTGACGCTGATGTTGCCGCCGATCGTGCCGCCCGAAAGGATGATCGTGTCCTTGTCGAAGCCGGTGACGAGGTTGCGGTCGATGGCGCCGCCGGACATGTTGAAATAGTTCTGGTCGAGCTTCATGTTGACGCGGCCGATGCGGCCGCCCGTCATCACCGCATGGTCGCCGTCGTCGAAGAAATCGACAATGCGTCCGTCCGTCATGGTGAAGGTGTCGAGGCCATCACCCTGGTTAAGTGAACCGATCTGGCCGCCGCTTATGTTGAAGTCGTCTATGCCCGAGCCTTGCTGCACATTGCCGATGACGGTGCCAGCGCCGATGGTGAAGAAATCGGCGCCACCGCCCTGGTCGACCGTGCCGGTGATGGTACCGGATTGCATGTTGATGCGGTCCGAACCAACGCCGAAGGTGACATTGCCGCTCACCTGGCCGGTGCCGCCGGCGGGAAAGGTGAGCGTGTTGTCGCCGTTCAGATCGTTGAGGCTGCCGCCCGAATCGCCGCTGTCGCAGATGAAGGTGTCGTTTCCGGCGGTCGGAACGAGCAGGCATGCGGCGAAGGCGGCGGAATTGGGCAGCAACGCCAGCGACGTCGCGGCAAAAACGCCAAGCATTCGAGGAAGAAACATCACCGGCATATGCCGTTTCAGAACAACTAATTTAGCGATGTCTTCCGAATCGCCATTCGGAAGCCTGTTTTCAAAGCGCCGCACCGCGTCCCTCCAAGATTCGCGATTGCAAGCCCCCACCCTACGCCGCAATGAAGACACAATTCGTTCCGTTTTACAAAGCCTAATCTGCCCGTCATGGTTGATGAACTGGAAAACGGGCCGGACAGAGCTGTGCTTTGATTGAGCCAGAATTGGTGCTTGGCGTGCGTCTCGCCAACCCTCCAAAGCGTGTTGGTGGCGGCGCGTACGCTGGCGCGGCCACACAGCCCGCCGTCGGCGTTGTTTTCGTGATGCGCGGCCGATTGTCAGAGAATTGACCCGCGGCGGATCTTGGCTTAAAAACTGCCTCGGCCAGATTTTTTCGAGATCCGAAAAAAATAATGGCAAGGGAGGAAAACATGTATCTCGGCCTCGACCTTGGCACGTCCGGCGTCAAGGCGCTGCTGATCGATGCCGAACAGACCGTCATCGGTTCCGGCCATGGCGCGCTCGACGTTTCGCGGCCGCATCCCGGCTGGTCCGAACAGGATCCAGCCCACTGGCTACGCGCCTGCGAAGACGCGATTGCCGAACTGAAGGCCTCCCATCCCTGGCAGTTCGCGGCGGTGAAAGGCATTGGCCTATCCGGTCAGATGCATGGCGCCACCTTGCTCGATGCCTCTGACAAGGTGCTGCGCCCCTGCATTCTGTGGAACGATACGCGCAGCCATGCCGAGGCAGCCGCGCTCGACGCCGATCCGCGGTTTCGCGAGCTGACCGGCAACATCGTCTTTCCCGGTTTCACCGCGCCGAAGCTCGCCTGGGTGAAGAACAACGAACCCGCCATTTTCGCCAAAGTGGCCAAGGTGCTGCTGCCCAAGGATTTCCTGCGGCTGTGGCTGACCGGCGAACATATTTCGGAAATGTCGGACTCGGCTGGCACTTCCTGGCTCGACGTTGGGAAGCGGCGCTGGTCCGCCGACCTGCTCGCGGCCACGTCGCTCGACGAAAAGCACATGCCATCCCTGGTCGAGGGTACGCAGAAGGCCGGTGGGCTGCGCGGCGAGCTGGCGTCGAAATGGGGCGTCGAAGCCGGCATCCCGATTGCCGGCGGCGCCGGCGACAATGCGGCTTCCGCCTGCGGCATGGGCACGGTCCGTGCCGGCCATGCGTTCGTGTCTCTGGGCACGTCAGGCGTGCTGTTTGCCGCCAATGCCTCCTATCTGCCCAACCCGGCAAGCGCGGTCCACACTTTCTGCCATGCGCTGCCTGACACCTGGCATCAGATGGGCGTCATCCTGTCGGCCACCGATTCGCTCAATTGGCTGTCCGAGATTACCGGCAAGGGCGCAGGCGAGTTGACATCGGAACTGGGCGATACACTGAAGGCGCCGACCGGCGTGTCCTTCCTGCCCTATCTCTCGGGCGAGCGCACGCCGCACAATGATTCCGTCATTCGCGGCTCCTTTACCGGACTGGCGCATGAATCGAGCCGCGCCGTCCTGACCCAGGCCGTGCTGGAAGGCGTGGCCTTCGCCTTTCGCGACAGCCTCGAGGCGTTGAAGACTGCGGGCACGAGCTTGATGCGTGTGACGGCGATCGGCGGCGGCTCGCGCTCGCGCTACTGGCTGAAGGCCATCGCCACCGCGCTTCAGCTGCCTGTCGACATTCCCGCCGACGGCGATTTCGGCGCCGCCTTCGGCGCCGCCCGGCTCGGCCTGATCGCAGCGACGGACACTGATCCGCTCGATGTCTGCACGGCGCCGAGGACCGATGCAACGATCGAACCGGATGCCGGCTTGGATGGTGCATTTGCCGATGCCTACCAGCGCTACCGCGGGCTTTATCCGGCGATCAGGGCGGCAACGGCGTGAGCAGGCGCCACGCGCCCCCCTCTGCCCTGCCGGGCATCTCCCCCTCTAGGGGGAAGATCGGCAGCTTTGGCGGCTACGCTAGCCTTGCAAGGCCGGAGGTTGGCGAAGGTATAAAAATCAGCCAATCTCCCCCCTTGAGGGGGAGATGGCCGGCAGGCCAGAGGGGTGCGCCTGGCGCCTACCTTAGCCGTGAAGCCTCACTGCGCCGGCACCTTGTCGAGGAAGCCGGTGATGCTCTTCAGGCGGCCGTTCTCGATGACGCCGATATCGGTGCCTTCGATGATGGACGGTGTGCCCTCCGGGCCGAGGTTCCAGGAAAAGCGGATTTTGTCGGCAAACCCGTCCGGTGTGCCTTTCAGCGAGAAGCGGAAGCCGGCAAAGCGCCGCTGCACGCCGTCGATCAGCGCCGCGACGCCTTCATGGCCGTCGCCCTGCATGATGGGATCGCGATAGCTGACGTCTTCGGTGAAAGTCGCCTTGAGCAGCGCCTGACGGCGCGCGGCGTCGCTCTCGTTCCAGGCGGTGATGTAGCTTTCGGCGATCTTGTTGAGATCGGTCATGATCTGTCTCCTTCGTTGGCTTTGACATGACCCTTTTCACCCAACGGACGAACGGAACCAATTACGCCTGAGGTAATCAGGCGGAGCCATTTCGGAGAGGAAGGAAATCCATGAGCAGCGGCTTTTTCGGCGACATCCAGAAGATCAAATATGAGGGGCCGGACTCGGCCAATCCGCTGGCTTACCGGTTCTACAACCCGGACGAGCTGGTGGCCGGCAAGCGGCTGGAAGACCATCTGCGCTTCGCCGTCGCCTACTGGCATTCCTTCGCCTGGCCGGGCGGCGATCCGTTCGGCGGCCAGACCTTCGATCGGCCGTGGTTCCCCAAGGCCGGCGGCATCGACACGATGGAACTGGCAAAACTGAAAGCAGACGTCGCCTTCGAGATGTTCTCGCTGCTCGGCGCGCCCTATTTCTGCTTCCACGATGCCGACGTGCGGCCCGAAGGCAAGGATTTTTCGGAAAGTTCCGCGCGCCTCGACGAGATCGCGGACTATTTCGCCACCAAGATGAAGCAGACTGGCGTCAAGCTCTTGTGGGGCACGGCGAACCTGTTCTCGCACCGCCGTTTCATGTCGGGTGCCGCGACAAACCCCGATCCGGATGTGTTTGCCTATGCGGCGGCGACGGTGAAGAGCTGCATCGACGTCACCAAGCGGCTGAAGGGCGAGAATTATGTGCTTTGGGGCGGACGCGAGGGCTATGAGACGCTGCTCAACACCGACCTTGCCCGCGAGCAGGAGCAGGCCGGCCGTTTCCTCAACCTCGTCGTCGACTACAAGCACAAAATCGGCTTCAAAGGCACGATCCTGATCGAGCCGAAGCCGCAGGAACCCACAAAACACCAGTACGACTACGATGTCGCGACCGTCTATGGCTTCCTCAAGCGCTTCGGCCTGGAGAAGGAGGTCAAGCTCAACATCGAGCAGGGCCACGCCATCCTCGCCGGCCATTCCTTCGAGCACGAGCTGGCGTTGGCCAATGCGCTCGGCATCTTCGGCTCGATCGACATGAACCGCAACGACTACCAGTCGGGCTGGGACACCGACCAGTTCCCCAACAATGTGCCGGAGATGGCCCTGGCCTATTACCAGGTCCTGCAGGCGGGCGGCTTCAAGACCGGCGGCACCAATTTCGACGCCAAGCTGCGCCGCCAGTCGCTCGATCCGCAGGACCTGCTGATCGGCCATATCGGCGGCATGGATGCCTGCGCGCGCGGCCTGAAGGCAGCCGCCAAGATGGTCGAAGACAAGGCGCTGTCGGCTCCGCTCGCCGAGCGCTACGCAGGCTGGAACAGCGGCGAGGCCAAGGCGATGCTTGCCGGCAAGCGCACGCTGGAGGACATCGCCGAGCGCGTGGTGAAGAAGAAGATCGAACCGCAGCCGCGCTCCGGCCGTCAGGAACTGCTGGAAAACATCGTCAACCGCTACGTGTAAGGGATGAAAGGCGGGCGGCGGCTCGTTCAGCCGCCGCTCCGCTTACCCACGCCGCTTCGCGGGGAGAAGTTCCCGGCGTCGCGCTTATTTGCCTGCCGCCCTGTTCGCCATTGAACGGAAAAGGTGCCGGCGGGCGGACGAGGGTGGCGCCGAGACCGGGTGAAAGGGCTTTGCGCCCGTGCGGAATCGACGACAAGGTTTTGCCCACTGACGCCCCTCAATCGCCTCTCTCTTGCCTTCAAACTGCCGTCACGAATCTCCTATAAGAAGGTGCTCGTGGCGGGAGAGGAAGAAGGAGGCGAACCGATATGCAGAACGAACGTGAAATCGACGCCCTGCTCTCAAATGGCGAGGCCGGGTCGATTATCGACCGGCTGATGGCAATGCCGCATCCGAAGGATGGTGCGCGCCGCTCCAACGAATGGGACCGCGCCGTTGCCAGCCGTTTCGAGACCCATCTGGCAAGACAGATGCGCTCGCAGATCGATAGTGGCGGCGACCGGCAGAAAGCTGCCTGATCAACCGCTTCCCACTTTGGACGACATGTACATCAACCCCGGCGTAGCCTGACCGGGGCTTCACCGAAAGTTCTTGAAAACGCCCTCGAAAATGCCGCGGCGGATGAAAATCCGGTCCGCCCGGCAATGTCGGCCATGGCCACTCTGGTGTCGATCACCAGCCGCCGCGCAGCGCCCAGGCGCAGCCTGAGATAGTAGGCGCCGGGCGTCTCGCCGATCGACTTGCGGAAGATGCTCTCCAGTGTCCGTGCCGTAACCCCGGCGCGCTTTGCCACGGCGGCGACCGTCAACGGCTGGTCCACATGCGCTTCCATCAGCCGGATGGCTTGCGCCAGGCGCGGATCATAGCCGTCTAGCCGGCCAAGCGAGACCAGGGGCTGAGCGTCGGTGGCCGCACGGGCCTGATCGTAGATGAAGACGCTGGCCACATCGAGCGCCACGGCCATGCCGAGGCGGGTGCGAACGAGGTGCAGCATCAGGTCGAAGGTGGGCGAGGCGCCACCGGAGGTGAAGACCGGCCCGTCGATGACGTAACGGTCCGGGCGGACGTCGACGCCCGGAAAGGCCGACGAGAAATCCTCCATGTCTTCCCAGTGGGTGGTGGCGCTGCGGCCTTCGAGCAAGCCGGCCCGCGCGACCAGCCATGTACCGGCCTCGACGCCGCCGCAGGCGCGCGCCGAACGGGCGGCGCGGCGCAGGCCCGAGAGCAGAGCCGACGTCGCATAATTCTGCGTGCCGAAACCGGCGACGACGACAAGAACGTCGGTCGGTTCGGCCGCGTCGAAGCGGCCGCTGACCGCCACTGGCAGGCCGCAAGTGGTGACCGGCGCCTCGCCGGTTACGGAAACCAGCTTGAAATCGAACAATGTCTCGCCGGAGATGCGGTTGGCGGCGCGCAGCGGGTCGACCGCCGAGGCCACGCACATGATGGACGAGCCGGAAAACACCAGCATCGTCACCTTGAGCGGCAGACGCTCGGCGCGAAAGATCGTCAGTTTTTCGCCTTTAGTCATGGAAGCTTCGTAAAACGCAAAGCAGTTTTCGGCAAGTCGGGCGATGCTTGGCGCCTGTTTCGACTGGGAGGAGAGTTCCATGCCGCTTGCGATGAACCGTGAGGTTTTCATTACCTGTGCCGTGACCGGGTCCGGCGGCACGCAGGACCGCAGCCCGCATGTGCCGCGCTCGCCCAAAGAGATCGCTGATTCGGCCATCGACGCGGCCAAGGCGGGGGCGGCGATCGTGCATTGCCATGTGCGCGACCCCGAAACCGGCAAGCCCAGGCGCGACGTTCATCTCTACCGCGAGGTGACCGAGCGCATCCGCGAGGCAGACGTCGACGTGGTGCTGAACCTTACCGCCGGCATGGGTGGCGACATGGTGTTCGGCTCGCCCGAAGCGCCGCTGCCGCTCAATGAGAAGGGCACCGACATGGGCGGCGCCACCAACCGCATGGAGCATGTACGCCAGTGCCTGCCGGAGATCTGCACGTTGGACTGCGGCACAATGAACTTCGCAGAGGCCGACTATGTCATGACCAACACACCCGGCATGCTGCGCGCCATGGGCGGCATGATGACCGCGCTCGGCGTCAAGCCGGAGATCGAGGCCTTCGACACAGGCCATCTGTGGTTCGCCAAGCAACTGGTCGAGGAACAGGTTCTGAAGCCGGATGCGCTTGTGCAGCTTTGCATGGGCGTGCCATGGGGGGCGCCTGACGACCTCAACACCTTCATGGCCATGGTCAACAACGTGCCGTCGACCTGGAGCTGGTCGGCCTTTTCGATCGGCCGCAACCAGATGGCCTATGCCGCCGCCGCAGTGCTGGCCGGCGGCAATGTCCGCGTCGGTCTCGAAGACAATCTCTGGCTCGACAAGGGCGTGCTTGCCACCAACGCGCAGCTGGTCGAACGTGCCGCCAGCATCGTCACCAATCTCGGCGCCAGGATTCTGGGGCCGGAGGAAGTGCGCAGGAAGCTCAACCTCACCAAGCGGCCGCCGATCGCGGCATAGAGAGGGGAGCTTCAGATGGCCACCGTCAAATTCACCGCAATGAAGGATGGCGACAAGGACGACTACGAATTCCTGACCGCCCATGAAATCGACTATGCCGCCAAAACCGGTGATCGGTTGCTGGAAGCCCTGGTTCAACTCGACGAGGGCCTGTCGGGCTACAAGATCACCCGGCTCGGCCATTCGCTGCAGGCGGCAACACGCGCCTGGCGCGACGGCGCCGACACCGACTGGATCGCCTGCGCGTTGCTGCACGACATCGGCGACATCTACGCACCCTACAACCACGACGAATACGCCGCGTCGATCCTGAAGCCTTTCGTGCGCGAACAATGCACCTGGGTGGTGGAGAAGCACGGCGATTTCCAGCGCCTCTACTATGCCCATCATCTCGGCGGCAACCGCCATGCGCGTGACCGCTTCGCCGGTCATGCCTATTTCGACGATTGCGACCAGTTCTGCGAGCGCTGGGACCAGTCGAGCTTCGACCCCGACTACGAGACGCTGCCGATCGAGTTCTTCAGGCCATTCGTGCTCGAAGTCTTTGTCCGCAGGGCCTACGACCCCGCCATTATCCGCGCCGGCGAGCGCGTGCCGCTCACCGATCCCGAAACAGCCAAGACAAGAACCGGAGCCTGACCATGAGCATCATCAACAAGGCGGCCGCCATCGGCGGCGGTGTCATCGGCGCAGGCTGGGTGGCGCGCCTGCTCTTGAATGGCATCGACGTGTCGATCTTCGATCCTGATCCCGAGGCCTCGCGCAAGGTCTCAGAAGTGATGAAGGGCGCGCGCCGCGCCTACAAGCAGATGGTTCCGGGCGGCCTGCCGAAAGAAGGCAGGCTGACCTTCGCCAAGACCATCGCCGAGGCGGTGGCCGATGCCGATTTCATCCAGGAGAGCGTGCCGGAACGGCTCGACCTCAAGCATAAGGTGCTGTCCGAGATCGATATCCACGCGCCGGCCAACGCCATCGTCGGCTCGTCCACATCAGGCATCAAGCCGACCGACATGCAGGTGGCGATGAAAAAACACCCGGAGCGGCTTGTCGTCGGTCACCCGTTCAACCCGGTCTATCTCCTGCCGCTGGTGGAAATCGTCGGCGGTGACCAGACATTCCCCGAGGCGGTCGAGGTCGCCAAGGAGATCTATGCCTCGATCGGCATGAAGCCTGTCGTCATCCGCAAGGAGATCGAGGCCTTCGTCGGCGACCGCCTGCTGGAAGCCGCCTGGCGCGAGGCGCTGTGGCTGATCAAGGACGGCATCTGCACCGTCGAGGAACTGGACGACATCATGCGCTATGGCTTTGGCCTGCGCTGGGCGCAGATGGGTATGTTCCAGGTCTATCGCGTCGCCGGCGGCGAAGCCGGCATGCGCCACTTCATGGCGCAGTTCGGCCCCTGCCTGAAATGGCCGTGGACCAAGCTGATGGACGTACCGGAGTTCAACGACGAGCTGGTCGACCTGATCGCCACGCAGTCGGACGACCAGGCGCATGGCCTGTCGATCCGCGAACTGGAAAAGATCCGCGACGACAATCTGGTCGCCATCATGGATGCGCTCTCGAAGCAGAACAAGGGCAAGGGCTGGGGAGCCGGCGCCCTGCACAGGGACTATACGAAGCAGTTGGCCAAGCTGGCGGCGAAAAAGCCGGCCGCCTCCAAGGCGGCCGAGAAGGCGAAGGCATCGAAGCCGGTGAAGAAAGCCGAAAAACCGAAGAAAAAGAAGAAAGGCTGAGACCATGGATTTCGGTCTGTCGGAGGAACAGAAGCTCATTGTCGAGACGACGCGCGCCTTCGTCGAGAATGAGCTTTACCCGCATGAGCGCGAGGTCGAGCGCACCGGCGTGCTGCGCCGCGAACTGATCGAGGAGCTGAAGGCCAAGGCGATCGAAGCCGGTCTCTATGCCGCCAACATGCCGGCCGATGTCGGCGGCGCGGGGCTCGATACGGTGACCTGGCTGCTTTACGAGAAGGAACTCGGCCGCGCCAACTACGCGCTGCACTGGACCTGCGTCGCGCGCCCCTCCAACATCCTTTTGGCCGGCACGCCGGAGCAGCGCGAAAAATATCTGTTCCCGTGCATCCGCGGCGAGAAATGGGATTGCCTGGCGATGACCGAGCCGGGCGCCGGCTCCGATCTGCGCGGCATGAAGGCGACCGCCGTGCAGGACGGCGACGACTGGGTATTGAACGGCACCAAGCACTTCATCAGCCACGCCGATCTCGCCGACTTCGCCATCGTCTTCATGGCCTCGGGCGAAGAGGATTCGCCGCGCGGCAAACGCAAGAAGATCACCGCCTTCTTCGTCGACAAGGGCACCAAGGGTTTCACGGTGCGCGACGGTTACCGCAACGTCTCGCATCGCGGCTACACCAACGCCATCCTCGAATTCGACGATTGCCGCCTTCCGGCAAGCCAGGTGTTGGGTGAAGTCCACAAGGGTTTCGACGTCGCCAATTCCTGGCTCGGCGCCACCCGCCTGCAGGTCGGCGCCACCTGCCTCGGCCGCGCGGAACGCGCGCTCGGCCACGCGGTCGAGTACGCCGCGCAGCGTCAGCAATTCGGCCAGCAGATCGGCAAGTTCCAGGGCGTGTCGTTCAAGCTCGCCGACATGGCAACCGAACTCAAGGCCGCGGACCTGATGGTGTTCGAAGCCGGCTGGAAGTACGATCAGGGCACCGTCACCGACCAGGACATGGCCATGGCCAAGCTGAAGGCCACAGAAATGCTGGCTTACGTCGCCGACGAAGCGATCCAGATCCATGGTGGCATGGGGCTGATGGACGACCTGCCGCTGGAGCGCATCTGGCGCGACGCCCGGGTCGAGCGCATCTGGGAAGGCACGTCGGAAATCCAGCGCCACATCATTTCGCGGGCGCTGCTGCGCCCGTTCGGGGCCTGATCCATGCACAAACTTGAACGCCTTCTGCGCCCTAAATCGATCGCCGTGTTCGGCGGCGCGCAGGCCGCCGCGGTCGTGGCACAGTCGATCAAGATGGGCTTTGCCGGCGAGATCTGGCCGGTGCACCCGAGCAAGGAAGAGGTCGCCGGCCGCAAGGCCTATCGTTCGATCGCCGATCTGCCCGGCGCGCCGGACGCCGCCTTTGTCGGCGTCAACCGACACCTGACCATCGACGTGATCAAGGCCCTGGCCGAACGCGGCGCCGGCGGGGCCGTCTGCTTTGCCGCCGGTTTCCTCGAAACCGAAGCCTATGACGCGGATGGCGAGCGCCTGCAGGCCGAACTCGTCGCCGCCGCCGGCGAGATGCCGATCATCGGGCCGAACTGTTACGGCCTGATCAACTATGCCGACGGCGCGCTTTTGTGGCCCGACCAGCATGGCGGCATAAGATTGGCCGACGGCGGCAAAGGGGTGGCCATCATTACCCAGTCGTCCAACATCGCCATCAACATGACGATGCAGAAGCGCGGCCTGCCGATCGCCTTCCTGATGACCGCCGGCAACCAGGCGCAGACCGGCCTCTCCGAAATGGCGCTCGGCCTGATCGAGGACGAGCGCGTCAGCTCGCTCGGCCTGCACATCGAGGCTTTCGATTCGGTAGCCGGCTTCGAGCGGCTGGCGGCACGGGCGAGGGAATTGAAAAAGCCGATCATCGCCATGAAGGTCGGCCGCTCCGAACAGGCCAGGCAAGCGACCGTCTCGCACACCGCGTCGCTCGCCGGCTCGGACGCAGCGTCCGGGGCCTTCCTGAAACGGCTCGGCATCGCGCGCGTCGATTCCATCCCCGCCTTCATCGAGGCGCTGAAGCTGCTGCATGTCACCGGTCCGCTGCCCGGCTACAGCCTGTCATCGATGAGCTGTTCGGGCGGCGAGGCTTCGGTCATGGCCGACAGC
This sequence comes from Mesorhizobium sp. B2-2-4, assembly GCF_006442375.1. Lineage (NCBI taxonomy): Bacteria > Pseudomonadati > Pseudomonadota > Alphaproteobacteria > Hyphomicrobiales > Phyllobacteriaceae > Mesorhizobium > Mesorhizobium sp. B2-2-4. The sequence continues at coordinate 11,983 of NZ_VFWB01000022.1, forward strand.
GCCGAAGGCCGCTGGGTCAACTTCCCGGTGCTGACGGAAGAACACCGTGCCCACGTCAAGTCGACGCTCGGGCCGCTGGTCGCGGTCGCCAATCCATTGGACTACCACACCTTCATCTGGAACAACGAGCCGGCGATGACCGCCACCTTCACCGCCATGGTGTCGGGCGGCTTCGACCTCAACATGCTGGTGCTCGACTTCCCGCGCCCGGACCGCTGCTCGGTGACCGACTGGTGGGCGACGCTGCGCGCCTTCGAATCGGCGCTCAAGACCAACAAGGCGCATGGCGCGATCGTCTCGTCGCTGCCCGAGAACCTGCCCGAGGAATACACCGCCGAGCTGATGGCGCGGGGCATGGTGCCGCTGTTCGGCATTTCCGAAGCGATGGATGCCGCCCAGGCGGCCGCCTTCATCGGCTGGGCCTGGCGCGAGCCGCAGGCGCAGCCGGTCGACACCTCCGCTTCCGGCGCTGCCGGCGGCGAGCATGTCACGCCTGACGAGGCGCAAGCCAAGGCGCGGCTGATCAAGGCCGGGCTGCCGGTGCCCAAGGGCGAGCGCGCCGACAGTGCCGTCGAGGCGGTGATCTCGTCCATGGCGCTCGGCTTCCCCGTGGCGCTGAAGGCGCTAGGCGTCACCCACAAATCCGAGGTCGGCGCCGTCAGGCTCAACCTCAGGGACGCCGAATCCGTCAGCACCGCCGCGCACCACCTTTTGCCGCTCGGCACCGGCCTTTATGTCGAGCGCATGGTGCGCGACGGCGTCGCCGAGCTGATCGTCGGCTTCACCCGCGATCCGATGTTCGGCGCTGTCATGACGCTGGGCACCGGCGGCGTGCTGGTCGAATTGCTGCGCGACAGCGTCACCTTGATGCTGCCGGCGACCCGCGACGACATCGAGGCAGCACTTCGCGGTCTCAAACTGTTCCCGCTGCTCGAAGGCTATCGCGGTCGGCCGAAGGCCGACGTCCAAGCTGCCATCGACGCCATCGCGGGCATTGCTGCCTTCGTGCAGACGAATGCCGGCGAGATCGAGGAACTCGACATCAATCCGCTGATCGTCTGCAGCGAGGGCAAGGGCGCCTGGATCGCCGATGCGCTTTTGGTGCTGGGAGAGAACAAGAATGCCTGACGTCATTTCGACCCGCCGTGAAGGCTCGATCCTCGAGGTCACGCTCGATCGGCCCAAGGCCAACGCCATCGACCTGAAGACCTCTCGGCTGATGGGCGAGACCTTCAAGGCGTTTCGCGACGACCCCGGCTTGCGCGTCGCCATCGTCAAGACCGCCGGCGACAAGTTCTTCTGCGCCGGCTGGGACCTGAAGGCCGCCGCCGGCGGCGACGCCGTCGACGGCGACTATGGCGTCGGCGGCTTTGCCGGGCTGCAGGAACTGCGCGACTTGAACAAGCCTGTCATCGCCTGCGTAAACGGCATGGCAGTGGGGGGCGGCTTCGAGCTGGCGCTGTCCTGCGATCTCATCTACGCCTCCGATCACTCCTCCTTCGCATTGCCCGAGATCCGCGCCGGCACGCTTGCCGACGCCGCGACCATCAAGCTGCCGAAGCGCATTCCCTATCATGTCGCCATGGACCTTTTGCTCACTGGCCGCTGGATGGACGTTGCCGAGGCGCATCGCTGGGGCCTGGTCAACGAGGTGCTGCCGAAGGAGAAGCTGGAGGACCGCGTCTGGGAGATCGCCCGCCTGCTCGCCAGCGGCCCGCCGCTTGTCTTCGCCGCGATCAAGGAAACCGCGCGGGTGGCCGAAGCGCTGACTTTCCAGGACGCGATGAACAGGGTGACGCGCCGGCAGTTGCCGACGGTCGATGCGCTGTACGGTTCCGAGGACAATATGGAAGGGTTCCGGGCTTTTGCGGAGAAGCGGGAACCGGTGTGGAAGGGGAAGTAAAGCAATGCCAGAGATGACGGCGCGAGGCACCCCCCTCTGGCCTGCCGGCCATCTCCCCCGCAAGGGGGGAGATTGGATGTCATTTCCGCTTTCGCCAATCGTCAACGCTGCAATAAGGGCGATGTCGATTGAACTGCCAATCTCCCCCCTTGCGGGGGAGATGTCCGGCAGGACAGAGGGGGGTGCCTGGGCTCGCCGTTCACAGTCGGCGCGGCCATGACCGACTACAGCAAACTCATTGATGCCGAGACCCGGGCCTTCATCGAGCGGACCAATTCCTATTACCCGCCGGATACGATCGACTACACGATTGCCGAGCAGCGCGAGATCTACGCCCGCATGTGCCGGGAGTTCTTTGCCGGCTATCCCGAGGGGGTGACAGCGGAAACCACCGCTATTGCCGCACAGGCGTGCAATATCCCGATCCGCATCTATCGCAGCGCCCCGCAGGCAGTGGCAACGGTGCTCTATTACCACGGCGGCGGGTTCATCCTTGGCGGGCTCGACAGCCATGACGACGTTTGCGCCGAGCTTTGCGGCCGCACCGGCTATGACGTCGTCTCGGTCGACTACCGGCTGGCGCCGGAGCATCTGCATCCGGCCGCGTTTGACGATGCGATGAACGCCTTCGAGTGGGCGGCAGCCACCCGCGATCATCCCGTCCTGCTCTGCGGCGACAGCGCCGGTGGCAATCTCTGCGCCGCAGTCAGCCATGCGACGCGCGGCCATGCGAATAAACCGATCGGGCAGGTGCTGATCTATCCCGGGCTCGGCGGCGACCGTTCGCGTGGCTCCTATCTGAAGCATGCCGAAGCGCCTATGCTGACCACGCGCGACCTCGAATTCTACAAGCACATCCGTACCGGCGGCGTGGACCAGACCGGCGACATCACGCTTCAGCCGCTGGCCGACGCCGATTTCGCCAACCTGCCGCCGACCGTGCTGATCACCGCCGAGTGCGATCCGCTGTCGTCGGACGGCGAGGCCTATCGCGACCGCATCGTGGCGGGCGGCGGGCGAGCCACTTGGTTCGAGGAAAAAGGGCTTGTGCACGGCTATCTCAGGGCGAGGCACACGGTCGGCCGCGCCCGCGCCAGCTTTACCCGCATCGTCGAGGCGGTGTCGGCGCTCGGCAAAAGCGAGTGGATCTGGTGAGGGCCTCCTCGCATGACAATCGACAGAAGATGATCAACCCAGCGACTGCCAAGCCGTTCGGCGCTCAGCCTACCGAACGAGCCGCCGCCCGGCCGGCGCTGCGGCCGGAGAAGATACAGCCGCCCAGGAACGTGCCTTCGAGCGCCGCATAGCCATGCACGCCGCCGCCGCCGAAACCGGCGGCTTCGCCGACCGCATAGAGGCCCTGAACCGGCTCGCCATCGCTCCCCAGCACGCGGCTTTCGAGATCGGTCTGCAGGCCACCCAGCGTCTTGCGGGTCAGGATGTTGAGGCGAACCGCGATCAGCGGGCCGTTCGCGGGATCGAGCATCTTGTGCGGCCTGGCCGTGCGGATCAGCCGGTCGCCGAGATAGGCCCGCGCTCCGCGCAGCGCGGTGACCTGCATGTCCTTGGAGAAGGGATTGTCGAGTTGCCGGTCGCGGGCGCGGATCTCGCGCTCGACATGGGCGACGTCGAGCAGCGGTTCGCCGCCGGCCAGCTTGTTCATGCGCGCCACCAGATCGGGCAGTTCGGCCTCGATGATGAAATCCTCGCCCTTCTCCATGAACGCCTTGACCGGGCCCGGAATGCCCGACGTGGCGCGGCCGAGCACCTGGCGCCAGCTCTTGCCGGTCAGGTCCGGGTTCTGCTCGGAGCCCGAGAGCGCGAACTCCTTCTGGATGATTTGTTTGGTCAGGATGAACCAGGAATAATCGAACCCGGTGCTCGTGATGTGGCTGAGCGTGCCGAGCGTGTCGAAACCGGGGTAAAGCGGCACCGGCAGGCGCTTGCCCCTGGCGTCGAGCCACAGCGACGACGGACCGGGCAGGATGCGGATGGCATGATCGGTCCAGATCGGCGCCCAGTTCCTGATGCCCTCGACATAGTGCCACATGCGGTCGCGATTGATGACGCTGCCGCCGGCCTGTTCCGTGATCGCCAGCATGCGGCCGTCGACATGGTCGGGCACGCCGGTGATCATGCACTTCGGCGCCGCGCCCAGACGCTTCGGCCAGTTTTCCCGGACCAGCTGGTGGTTGCCGCCGATGCCGCCGGAGGCGACGATCACGGCCTGCGCATGAACCTCGAAATCACCTGATATCTCACGCGAACTCTTGTGGCCGCGCTCGACGGTGCTTGGTTGCAGTATGTCGCCGCGCACCCCGTCGATCCTCGTGCCGGTGCGGATCAATTCGTTGACGCGGTGGCGGAACTTGAAGCGGATCAGTCCCTTCTTCTCGGCTTCGCGGACGCGCAGCACGAAGGGCTCGAGCACGCCGGGACCGGTGCCCCAGGTGATGTGAAAGCGGGGCACGGAATTGCCATGGCCAATGGCATTGCCGCCGCCGCGCTCGGCCCAGCCGACCACGGGAAAGAATTTCATCCCGCGCTCCAGCAGCCAGGAGCGCTTCTCGCCGGCGGCGAAGCCGACGTAGGCCTCGGCCCATTTGCGCGGCCAGTGATCCTCCGGCCGGTCGAAAGCGGCGGTGCCCAGCCAGTCCTCGAGCGCCAGCTCGTGCGAATCGCGGATGCGCATGCGCCGCTGCTCGGGCGAATCGACGAGGAACAGACCGCCGAACGACCAGAAGGCCTGGCCGCCCAGCGACTGCTCCGGTTCCTGGTCGACGATGACGATCTTCTTGCCTGCCTCGGCCAGTTCGGCGGCGGCGACCAGCCCGGCAAGGCCGGCGCCGACGATGATGACATCCGCGTCGTCAGCCAATTTCCCCTCCCGTTAGCTGGCTACCGTATGAATCTCGAACCGGAATATATCAATGATGGTCAGACCGCCTCCCAGCCGTCCTTGCCGCCGGCGCGGAAGATGGCATCGATGACCTTCTGGTTGAGCACGGATTCCTCCAGCGTGAAGACGCGCTCCTTGCCGCCCTGGGCCGCCCGCGCGAAGGTCTCGACCTCGAGCCGGTACTGCTGCGTGCCGGGAAAGCGGAACACCTGCGCCTCCGTGTGGTTCTGATTGTGCAGCTCGACGCGGTGGTGATCGTAGAGCCCGGCATTGAACGGCGAAAACACCTCGATGAACCCGTTCTCGCCATGGAACACCATCACCTGGCGCGCGGCCATCTGGGTCGAGAGATAGAAGGACAGTTCGAAGTCGCCGAAATCGGCGCGGATCGAGGAATAGATGTCGGTGCCGAATTTTTTGTCGCGCTCGATCGTCGCCTGCACGCGCAGCGGCTCCTTGCCGGTGGAAAAGCGCGTCGACACGGTCGGGTAGACGCCGATGTCGGGCAGCGCGCCGCCGCCAAGGTCGAGCTGGTTGCGCATGTTGTTGGGATCGACATTGTAATAGGAGAACGCGCCCTGCACATGGCGCAGCCGGCCGATGACGCCGCTGGCGATCAGGTCGCGCACCTTGATCCATTGCGGATGGTAGACGACCATGAAGGCTTCGCAGACCAACACCTTGCTGGCATCGCGCAGCTTGATCAGCGGCGGAATGTCCTTGGCGTCGAGCGCCAACGGCTTTTCGACCAGCACATGTTTTCCCGCCTGAATGGCCTTGGCCGTCCATTCGACATGCTGCGATGTCGGCAGCGGGATATAGACGCCGTCGACCTCGTTCGAGGCGAGCAACTCCTCATAGGAACCGAAAGCATGCGGCGCGCCGAAGCGATCGGCCAACCCGCGGGCCTTCGACTGATCGCGGCTGGCGATTGCGGACAGCACGCCATTTTCCGCCTCCACGATCGCAGGTAAAAGCTGCTCGCGACCGATCTTGGCCGTCGATAACACACCCCATCGGAACATCAGGCTTCTCCTCTCGATTACAGGCGAGGAGGTTTGCCTGAAATCGGGGCAAAAGCCAATGCGGGGCCAAGTTCCTCGCCCCACGAGCGGGGAGCGATGGCTCAACCCCTCTTCCCCGTCAGCCTCATGTCGAAACCGACGACGTTGGAATAGATCGGCGTGCCGACATCCATTCCGTAGCGCGACCGCAGCACCTTGCCGGTGACGTGGAACCCGATCGTGCCGGACTTCAGGCCATCGAGCTCGGCGGTGAACTTTTCCGCAAACGTCTTGCCGCGCGCCGTCAGCCGGCCGGTGACAAGCGCCGTCGTATCGCCGGTGCGGGTCACGCTGGTCGAGCGGAACTGGATTTCGGGGCTGTTGGCCGCATCGAACACGGCGTCTGAACGCAGGAAAGCGTCGATGCGGCCCTGGCCGGTGCCGACGCTTTCGGGAAAAATGGTAAGGTTGACCTTCGAGCGGCTGACGTCGTCATTGTCGATGCGGATCGTGCCCTTGAAGTGAGCAAACGCACCATCGAAACCGCCGCCGCCGGCCTTGCCGATGGTGAAGCGGATCGAGGAGTCAGCCTGGCTGATCGTGTAACTGCCGGCGGCATCGTCGAGGACAACTGCTGCCCAGACAGGCACGGCAAGGCAAGCGGCAAGGGCCGCCGATCCGAGGAGTCGCGCATACATGAGATTATTTCCTTCTTCGGAGGCAACGCTCTTCGCGTCCTCGCTTACAAACGAGGCCGAAGCCCGTTCTATTCCCCGCCTGAGGAAGGCGTGACGATGCGTGTGAGCACATTGTCCCTCAGTCGGAAATGATGGCGCAGTGCCGCCGTGATATGCAGCGCCACAAGTGCTGCGCCGGCATAAGCGAGGTACCAGTGCGCAGCCGCCCAGAAACTTTCGGCGGCATCGGATTCCGCGAGCGGCAGGTTTGGCATCACGAACAGGTTGAACGGCATGCTTGGAATTTCCAGCGTCGAGACCGAAACCAGCGCCCAGCCGGACAGAGGCAAAGCGATCTGGAAGGCATAGAGCGCCAGGTGAGCGAGCGGCGCCGCCCGGCGCTCCAGGGATCCGACCGAGGATGGCAAGGCCGGCGCGGCATTGCCGAGCCGCCAGGCGATGCGCAGGATGATCAGGCCGAGCAGCAGGAAGCCCAGCGATTTGTGCAGCTGGATGAGCTCGAAAGCCGTGCGCTGGCTGCTGACGCGGACCATCACGAAACCGAGTGCGAACTGGCCGATGAAGGCAAGGCCGATCAGCCAGTGAAGCAGGATTGCCGCCCAGCCGTAGCGGGTCGGGGTATTTATGATCGAAGCTCGCATGGAAGGCGAACGAATGCCGCGTCGGCTTTCTTCCACCTCCCACAAGGGAGAGGCAGCCTATCCGCTCACCCTGAAGAAATCGATGAAGGCCCTGAGCGCAGGCCGCATCTGGCGGCGGCTCGGATAGTAGACGAAGAAACCCTCGAAGGACGGACACCAATCCTCCAGCACGCGAACCAGCCGGCCATCGCGGAGCGGCTCGCGGACATAATCCTCGAAGACGAAGGCAAGCCCGGCCCCGTCGACCGCCGCCTGGGCGATCAGATGGTCTTCGTCGAGAATCAGTGGTCCTTGCGCAGCGATCTCGATCTCCTCGCCATCCCTGGCGAATTCCCAGCGGTAGAGAATGCCGCTGGAGAAGCGGAAGCGGATGCAGCGATGATCGGACAGGTCACGCGGATGGCGCGGCCTGGGCATGGTGTCGAAATAGGAGGGCGCGCCGGCCACGGCGCCGCGTATATCAGGCCCGATGCGCACCGCGATCATGTCGCGTTGCAGGCTTTCGCCAAGCCGCACGCCTGCATCGAAACCGCCTTCCACCACGTCGGTGAAGCGGTCCTCGATGACGATCTCCAGCACGATATCGGGGTAAGCCGCGGCAAAGGCGCCGAGCCGCGGGGTCAGCACCAGATGGGCTGCCGTGCGCGGCACGCTCAGCCGCAGATTGCCGGCGGGCCGGTCGCGCGCCTCGACCGCCGTCTCCAGCGCCAGGTCGATCTCCGACAGCGCCGGCCGCAATCGTTCCAGCAACCGCGCGCCCTCTTCGGTCGGGGCAACGCTGCGGGTGCTGCGTGCCAACAGCCGCACGCCAAGCCGCGCCTCAAGGCTGGACACGGCATGGCTGACCGCCGACGGCGCGATCGCCAGTTCCCTGGCCGCGCCGCGAAAGCTGCCGCATTGGGCAACAGTTGCCAGCACCGCAAGCTGTGAAAGATGTGCTCGGTTCATTGATCTATTCACTAGAACGCCCCGTGCACAGATGAGACGATTATCGAACATAAGGCAAGGCGCTATCTCCTGAGTATCGCAACAAGGAGACGCGTGATGAAAACCCGCAAACTCGGTACTGAATTGGAAGTTTTTCCGGTCGGCCTCGGCTGCATGGGCATGAGCTTTGGCTATGGGGGCCAGCCGGAAGCCGAGGCGATCGCCACATTGCGCCGCGCCGTCGAGATCGGCGTCAATTTCTTCGACACGGCGGAGGTCTACGGGCCCTACGAGAACGAGATCCTGCTCGGCAAGGCGCTGAAGCCGGTGCGCGATCAGGTGACGATCGCAACCAAATTCGGCTTCAAAATCCTGGAGGAAGGCACCGGCACCGACCGCATGGCGGGCGTCGACAGCCGCCCCGAACACGTCAAGGCCGTCGCAGAGGCGTCACTGAAGCGGCTGGGCACCGACGTGATCGATCTCTATTACCAGCACCGCGTCGACCCGAACGTGCCGATCGAGGACACGGTCGGCGCCATGGCCGAGCTGGTGCGCGAGGGCAAGGTGCGCGCGCTCGGCCTTTCGGAAGCGAGTGCCGCCACCATCCGCCGGGCGCATGCCGTGCATCCGATCGCGGCCGTCCAGAGCGAATATTCGCTGTGGAGCCGTGACCCGGAAGACGATGTGTTCGCCGTCTGCCGCGAACTCGGCATCGGTTTCGTTCCCTATAGCCCGCTCGGCCGTGGCCTCTTGACCGGCACGATCGCCAAGCCCGAAACGCTTGATGACGACGACTGGCGCCGCACCTTGCCGCGCTTTCAGGCCGACGCCATGGAAGCCAATGCCAAAGTCGTGGCCACGCTGGAAAAACTGGCGACCGAAAAGGGAGTGACCTCGGCACAGCTGGCGCTCGCCTGGGTACTGCACCAGGACGATTTCATTGTCCCCATCCCGGGCGCCCGAAAGATCCGCCATCTCGAGCAGAACACGGCGGCGGCTGATATCGAGCTGAGTGCCGCAGAGGTACAGACCATCGGCGATGCACTGTCGCCTGATAAGGTCATGGGCAAGCGCTACACAGAGGAGCTGCTGGCGCTGGTGAATGGGTGAGCTTTCACCCTCCCCCCTGTGCGGAGGTCGGCTCGCTGTCGCAGCGAAGCGAAGACAGGGGTGGGGTGGCGATGCGCGATACAGAAGATCACGGATGTCCGCGCGAGGCACCCCCCTCTGTCCTGCCGGACATTTCCTACCATGGCACGACCGTAATCTCCGGCCAGTAATCCCGCGCCCGCTGGCCCTTCGCCTCATGCGTCCGCTGATTGTCCATCGCCCGGTTCGGCGTGACGCGGAATGAGAAGACGTCGTCGAGACCGAACGGCGCCAGCAGTTCCAGTTGACAATCCGCGTCGTATCGCACCCCGACCGCATGTGTCTTCGACGCAAAAAACCGGACCGACTCGCTCGAACTCGTGTAGCGCGGACAGGGCCGCCCGAACTTCTGCGGGTACCACAAATGCACCCGCGCGTGGTTGCGCACCTCGACCGGCAGGGGCAGCCCCTGGAAATGCTTCGCCGCCCGGCGGATGACGGCGTCCTCGGCCTCGTAGGACAGGTCGCTATCGTCGAAATAGAACAGGTCGACATCCTTGATGCCATAACCCGACGGCTTCCCCGTCAGATGGTTCCAGACCGAGTTATAGAGCACGCCGGAGACCACCAGCCAGTCCGGAAGATCGAGCGTGCGGGCACATACCAGCGCCTGGCGCACGAGCGCATCCGACAGCAGGATGTCGAGAAACGCAGCGCGTTGTGCTTCGAACGGGAGCCCGGAATAGTGCAAATGGTCCATCGCCCTTTGGAGGGCGATTCGCCGTGCTCCCGCAATCCCGGAAAGAGGCTATGCCCTGAGCACGCCTCCAGTCTGCTTGCCGACATTCTCGACGATGCGCCTGGCCAACGCCTCGAAATCCTCGTCGGTCAGCGTCTTCTCGACCGGCTGGATCGACACTTCGATGGCGATGGACTTCTTGCCCTCGCCGAGCGCCGCACCTTCGAAAACATCAAAGACCGAGACGCCGGTGACCAGCTTCTTGTCCGCGGCGAGCGCCGCGCGTACCAGCGTGCCGGCCTCGACCGCCTTGTCGACGACGAAGGCGAAGTCGCGCTTCACCGCCTGGAAGGCGGAGAGATCCAGCCTGGGCTTGGTTTTCGTCGGCTTTGCCTTGGGCTCGGGCACGGCATCGACATACACTTCGAAGCCGCAGAGCGGGCCGGAGACGTCGAGCCCTTCCAGCGTTTTTGGATGAAATTCACCGAACGTGCCGAGCACCGTCTTCGGTCCGAGCTTGATCGTTCCGGAACGACCAGGATGGTACCAGGACGGGCCGCCGGCCTCGATCTGCAGCCGCTCGACCGGCGCGCCGCAGGCTTCGAGTGCGGCGATGGCATCAGCCTTGGCGTCGAACACGCCGACCGGACCGGAATTGCCAGCCCAGTTGCGGCCGGAACCGTCGAGCTTGGCGGTGCCGCGCCGCACGCCGGCGGCGACGCGCCGTTGCTGGTCGGCGCCGTCGCCCTCATAGGTGCCGGAGACCTCGAACAACGCCACGTCGCCAATGCCCTTATCGGCATTGCGCTGGGCGGCTGCGATCAGGCCGGGCAGCAGCGAGGGCCGCATGTCGGACATGTCGGCGGCGATCGGGTTGGCGAGCTTGAGCGAAGCCTGCCCGCCGCCGAACAGTTCGGCGTGCCTGGCGGGGATGAACGACCAGGTGACTGCCTCCATCATGCCGCGCACGGCCAGCGCCCGCTTGGCCGCGCGGGTGCGGATCTGCAGCGTCGTCAGGATCTTGCCGTTGACCGCGTCATGCGCGCCGAGCGGCTGCGAAGCGATGTTGTCGACGCCGTGGATGCGCATCACCTCCTCGACCAGGTCGGCCTTGCCGTCGACATCGGGACGCCAGGACGGCACGGCGATTTCGACGACATCGCCCGAACCCTCAGGCTTGAAGCCGAGGCGCGTGAGAATATCGAGGCTTTCCGCCGTCGGCACTTCTATGCCGGTCAGCCGCTTCACTTCCGACAGCGGGAAGGAGACGATCTTGGGCTGATGGCCGGCATAGCCGGCCACCTCGATTTCCGTCGGCGTGCCGCCGCAGAAATCAAGCACCAGCCGGGTCGCAAGCTCAACGCCCGGCACCATGAATTCGGGGTCGACCCCGCGCTCGAAACGATAGCGGGCATCGGTGATGATGCCGAGCGCGCGCCCGGTGCGGGCCGTGGTGATCGGGTCCCAGAGTGCGGATTCGATCAGCACGTCGGTCGTGTTCTCGTCGCAGCCGGAACGCTCGCCGCCCATGATGCCGGCCATCGATTCCACGCCATTGTCATCGGCGATGACGCACATCTCCGGCGTCAACGTGTATTCGCGGCCGTCGAGCGCCAGTACCTTTTCGCCATCCCTGGCGCGACGCACGACAAGATTGCCGGCGACCTTGCCGGCATCGAAGACATGCAGCGGCCTGCCACGATCGAAGGTGACGTAGTTGGTGATATCGACAAGCGCGCTGATGGGCCTCAGCCCAATGGCGATCAGCCGCTGCTGGAGCCATTTCGGGGACGGGCCGTTCTTGACGCCGCTGACCAGATTGAGCGCGAAGCCGGGGCAGAGTTCCGGCGCTTCGATCGTCACCTTGACGGGGCACATTCCATTGCCGACATGCGGCATGATCGCGCCGCCGACGAGGCGGCCGAGACCGCTCGCCGCGAGATCCCGGGCGATGCCGTAAACGCTGGTGGCATCAGGCCGGTTTGGCGTCAGATTGATCTCGATGACCGGATCGTCGAGATGCGCGTAAGCGGCGAAGCTGGTGCCGACCGGCGCATCTTCGGGCAGGTCGATGATGCCGTTGTGCTCGTCGGAAAGTTCCAGCTCGCGCTCGGAACACATCATGCCGTGGCTTTCGACGCCCCTGATCTTGCCAACCGTCAGCGTCACATCGATGCCGGGCACATAAGTGCCGGGCGCGGCGAAGGCGCCGATCATGCCCGCCCGCGCATTGGGTGCGCCACAGACGACCTGCACGGGCGGCTTGCCGTCGCCGGTGTCGACGGTCAGCACCCGCAGCCGGTCGGCGTCGGGATGCTGCACCGCCGTCAGCACCCTGGCGATGACGAAGGGCTTCAGGCTCGCCTTGTCCTCGACATGCTCGACCTCGAGGCCGATCGAGGTCAGCCGCTCGACGATCTCGCCGAGCGAGGCGTCGGTCTCGAGATGGTCCTTGAGCCAGGAGAGGGTGAATTTCATGATGCTGTTCCGTAATGTATCGCAGCAGGAATCGTCTTGACCGTCACGCGCTCAGGCCCCCGAACAAAGTCGGCATGTCGAGCGGCCGGAAGCCGTAATGCGACAGCCAGCGCACATCGGCATCGAAGAAGGCGCGCAGATCCGGCATGCCGTATTTCAGCATGGCGATGCGGTCGATGCCCATGCCCCAGGCAAAGCCCTGATATTCATCGGGATCGAGCCCGCCAGCGCGCAGAACGTTGGGGTGCACCATGCCGCAGCCAAGGATCTCCATCCAGTCGGGGCCTTCGCCGAAGCGCACCTCGCCTGGCCGCGAGCGGTCGCACTGGATATCGACCTCGAGGCTTGGCTCGGTGAACGGGAAGAAGGACGGCCGGAAGCGCATCTTGACCGACGGCACCTCGAAGAAGGCCTTGCAGAACTCTTCCAGCACCCACTTCATGTTGGCGACATTGGCCGATTTGTCGATCACCAGCCCTTCGACCTGATGGAACATCGGCGAGTGGGTGGCGTCGGAATCCTGCCGGTAGGTCTTGCCCGGAATGACGATGCGGATCGGCGGCTTCTGCTTCTCCATGGTGCGGATCTGCACCGGCGAGGTGTGGGTGCGCAGAAGCTTGCGCTCGCCCTTCTCGTCCGGCTGGAAGAAGAAGGTGTCATGCATCTCGCGCGCCGGATGGCCTTCCGGGAAATTCAGCGCGGTGAAATTGTAATAGTCGGTCTCGATGTCGGGCCCTTCGGCGATGGTGAAGCCGAGATCGCCGAAGATCGCCGCGATCTCGTCGATGACCTGGCTGATCGGATGAATGCGGCCGCGCTCGGCCGGCGACTGCCGCACCGGCAGCGTCACGTCGACCTTCTCCGCGGCGAGGCGGGCAGTGATGGCAACATCCCTGAGTTCCGCCTTGCGCGCGGTGAGCGCATCGGTGACGCGGTTCTTGAGGCCGTTGATGGCGGGGCCTTTGACCTGGCGCTCCTCAGCGCTCATCGAGCCGAGCGTCTTCAGCATTTCCGAGATCGACCCCTTCTTGCCAAGGGCTGCCACGCGCACAGCTTCTATCGCGGCCTCGTCAGCAGCCGACGCTATGTCGGCGAGCAGCGAAGCTTCCAGGCTTTCAAGATTTCCAGCGGTGGCGTTCACGGCGAAACTCTCTCGATCGGGCAACCCACCATCACCGGGCGTGTCACCAATTTGGTTACATCAGGCATAAGAAAAACCCGCGCCAGCCGTGCCAGCGCGGGTTCCCCAAATCAGAATTTCGAATGCTTGGGAAGCGCTGGTCTTAGGCGACAGCGCTTTCAAAAGCATTCGGGGTGGTGTTCTTGAGGTACTCAAGAGCAACCTTGGCCTTGGCCACGAGCGCGGCGAAAGCCTGCGGCTCGTGGATGGCCATATCCGACAGGATCTTGCGATCGATCTCGATGCCAGCCTTGTTGAGGCCGTCGATGAAACGGCCATAGGTCAGGCCGTGCTCGTGCGTCGCGGCGTTGATGCGCTGGATCCACAGCGCGCGGAACGAGCGCTTGCGGTTCTTGCGGTCGCGATAGGCGTATTGCAGCGACTTTTCCACCGCCTGCTTGGCGATGCGGATGGTGTTCTTGCGGCGGCCGTAGAAGCCTTTCGCGGCTTTCAGGACCTTCTTGTGCTTGGCGTGCGAGGTGACGCCTCTTTTTACGCGTGCCATGTCATGATCTCCTTAAAAGCAATTCCAGGAAAAGTGCCTTGCGGTTTTCCGTTCGGAATTGCGTAAAACAAATTCGTGTTCGGCCGAATGCTCAGAGGCCGTTCGGCAGAAAATTCTTGATGACCTTCTTGCCGTCCGGTTCAGCCAGAACCATCGTGCCGCGGGCATTTCGAATGAACTTGTTGGAACGCTTGATCATGCCGTGACGCTTGCCGGCCGCAGCCGACAGGACTTTACCCGTACCGGTGATCTTGAACCGCTTTTTGGCGGCCGATTTGGTCTTCATCTTGGGCATTTTGCTACTCCGTATTGTGGCGCACCATCGCGCTTCTTGTTCGCTTCGGGCCGACCAAAGCCCGAAAAGCAAATGAAACCGCCACGGCATGCCCTGCCGGGCGGTTTTCTTGGAACGGCGGTCCTATACGTCAAAGCAGGCGACTGTGCAACACCCACCGCGCCGCGCTGTCGTAAGCAGATGAGTTGTCCGGATTAGGTAGCACGTGAGTTGTCCGGTTTTATCGCCAGCGGATGGAGGCTGG
>NZ_VFWB01000023.1:0-19825 GCF_006442375.1 Mesorhizobium sp. B2-2-4
GTCTTGCCATGATCAACGTGGCCAATCGTGCCGATGTTCACATGCGGCTTGGTGCGCTCGAATTTACCTTTTGCCATGTGATGTCTCCATTCCTGCTCGCCCGTACGGGCTCTTAATTAAGTTGCCGCAGCACCCTGTCGGGTTACGCGTATTTCTTCTGGACTTCCTGGGCGACCGCGGTCGGGACCGGCTCGTAATGGTCGAACTGCATCGTGTAGGCCGCACGGCCCTGGCTCATCGAGCGCAGGTTGTCGACGTACTTGAACATGTTGGCGAGCGGCACCATCGCGTTGATGACGACTGCCACGCCGCGGGCTTCCTGGCCCTGGATCTGGCCACGACGGCCGTTGAGGTCGCCGATGACACCGCCGACATAATCTTCCGGCGTCACGACCTCGACCTTCATGATCGGCTCGAGCAGCTGCACGCCGAGCTTCGGCGAAGCTTCCATAAAGCAAGCGCGGGAAGCGATTTCGAATGCGAGCACCGAAGAGTCGACGTCGTGGAAAGCGCCGTCGATCAAGGTAGCCTTGACGCCGATCATCGGGAAACCGGCAAACGGGCCGGAACCCATCTTGCTCAGCAGGCCCTTCTCGACACCCGGGATGTATTCCTTCGGCACAGCGCCGCCGACGATCTTGGACTCGAACACGAAATCCTCGCCCTCGGGGTTCGGCTCGAAGACGATCTTCACGCGAGCGAACTGCCCGGTACCACCGGTCTGCTTCTTGTGCGTGTAGTCCTGCTCGTGCCTGCGGGTGATCGTCTCGCGATAAGCCACCTGCGGTGCACCGACATTGGCCTCGACCTTGAACTCGCGGCGCATGCGGTCGACGATGATGTCGAGGTGCAGCTCGCCCATGCCGGAAATGATGGTCTGGCCGCTTTCCTCGTCGGTCTTGACGCGGAAGGACGGATCCTCGGCAGCCAGGCGATGCAGCGCGAGGCCCATCTTTTCCTGGTCGTTCTTGGTCTTCGGCTCGATAGCGATCTGGATGACCGGATCGGGGAATTCCATACGCTCGAGGATGACCGGATGCAGCGGATCGCACAGCGTATCGCCGGTGGTCGTGTCCTTGAGACCTGCGAGAGCGACGATGTCGCCGGCATAGGCCTCTTCAACGTCGGCACGGGAATTCGCATGCATCTGCAGCATGCGGCCGATGCGCTCTTTCTTGCCCTTCACGGTGTTGTCGACCGAGATGCCCTTGGTGAGCTTGCCCGAATAGATGCGGGCAAAGGTCAGCGAACCGACGAACGGGTCGTTCATGATCTTGAACGCCAGCATCGACAGCGGCTCGTTGTCGTCGGCGTGACGCTCGATCTCGGCATCGGTCTTGGCATCGACACCCTTGATCGCGGGCACATCGGCCGGCGACGGCAGGTATTCCACGACCGCGTCGAGCAGAGGCTGCACGCCCTTGTTCTTGAATGCCGAGCCACAGAACATCGGGAAGAACTTGACCGCGATGGTGCCCTTGCGGATCAGCGCGCGGATCTCGTCATTCGACGGCATCTTGCCTTCGAGGTAGTTCTCAAGAGCCGTCTCGTCCATCTCGACGGCGGCCTCGATCATCTTCTCGCGGTATTCCTCGGCGCGGGCCTTGAGGTCGGCCGGGATCTCGACGACGTCCCAGGCAGCGCCCAGCGTCTCGTCGCGCCAGACCAGCGCGTTCATCTCGACCAGGTCGACGACTCCCTTGAATTCGGTCTCGGCGCCGATCGGCAGCTGCATGACGACAGCCTGCGCACCGAGGCGCGAGCCGATCATCTCGACCGAGCGGTAGAAGTCCGCGCCGGTCTTGTCCATCTTGTTGCAGAAAATCATGCGCGGCACGCGGTACTTGTCGGCCTGGCGCCAGACGGTTTCCGTCTGCGGCTCCACACCCGCATTGGCGTCGAGCAGCGCGATGGCGCCGTCAAGCACGCGCAGCGAACGCTCGACCTCGATGGTGAAGTCGACGTGTCCGGGCGTGTCGATGATGTTGAAGCGGTGCATCTTGCCGTCACGGCCCTTCCAGAAGGTCGTGGTCGCGGCCGACGTAATCGTGATGCCGCGCTCCTGCTCCTGCTCCATCCAGTCCATGGTCGCGGCGCCGTCGTGCACTTCGCCGATCTTGTGCGACTTGCCCGTGTAATAGAGAACGCGCTCGGTGGTCGTCGTCTTGCCGGCGTCGATATGCGCCATGATACCGAAATTGCGGTAGTCTTCGATTTTATATTCGCGAGCCATCGTAACTGCCTCTCAGTCTCTTTCGCGCTTTACCAGCGGTAGTGCGCGAAGGCGCGGTTGGCTTCAGCCATCTTGTGGGTGTCTTCACGCTTCTTCACTGCGGTGCCGCGGTTGTTGGCCGCGTCCATCAGCTCGCCGGAAAGGCGGTCGACCATGGTGGTCTCGTTGCGGTTGCGGGCCGCGGCGATCAGCCAACGAATGGCCAGCGCCTGACGGCGCTCGGGGCGCACGTCGACCGGAACCTGGTAGGTGGCGCCGCCGACGCGACGCGAACGCACTTCCACATGCGGCGCGACATTGTCGAGCGCCTGATGGAAGACGGTGACCGGCTCCTGCTTGGTCTTCGACTGGACCTGGTCGAGCGCGCCGTAGACGATGGTCTCGGCAACCGACTTCTTGCCGTCATACATGACGGCGTTCATGAACTTGGTGACGATCAGATCGCCGAACTTGGGGTCCGGATTGATCTCACGCTTTTCTGCACTGTGACGACGGGACATGGCTTTTGTCTCTCAATCTCTCATAGCCCGGCGCAATCAAAAAAGCGCCGAAGCCGGAAAACCTTACTTCGGACGCTTGGCACCGTATTTCGAACGGCGCTGCTTGCGGTTCTTCACACCCTGCGTGTCGAGCACGCCGCGGATGATGTGGTAACGGACACCCGGAAGGTCCTTGACGCGGCCGCCGCGGATCATGACCACGGAGTGCTCCTGAAGGTTGTGACCTTCGCCGGGGATGTAACCGATCACCTCGAAACCATTGGTCAGGCGGATCTTGGCCACCTTGCGCAGCGCCGAGTTCGGCTTCTTCGGCGTCGTTGTGTAGACGCGCGTGCAGACGCCCCGCTTCTGCGGGTTCTGCTGCATGGCCGGGACCTTGTTGCGCTTCACCGGCGCAATGCGCGGCTTGCGGATCAGCTGGTTGACGGTAGGCATTAAACCCTCTTGTCTCTCAATTCCGTGTCTCGTGCCGGTCAAGGCTCGCTCAAAGCGTCATTTCCATACGCAAATTCGGGCCACAAACCGCGCCTTGCGGTCTTGCCCGAACAAATCGCAGAGGAAGCGGATACCGCTTCATGCACGCCGGAAATGTCTTTTCGCTCGTAAAACGAACCCTGTTTGAGGCAAACTCCAAAGCGTGTCGCTTCGGAAGGGAGAGCCTCACATCGGTTCTGACTGGGCGGCTTCTACTCGCAAGCCCGCGTACCGTCAACCCCGGAGCGGCAAATATTGCATTGAAGCCGGGGCTTGGCAGCCATGCGTAAACCGCAGGTAATTTTCTTTCGTCATTTTGCAAGGGCGAGGAAGAAAGTGACCGGGTTTTGGCTGTTGCGCGGCGCGGCTTCATGCGAAAAAGCCGCATGAACAGTCAAAGCCCCTCGCCGCGAAGGAATCGGCCCGTGAACGACAACGAGGAACGCCCGGTCACCATCATCACCGGCCGGGTGTGGAAGAGAAAAGGCGGCAAGCCGGAAGGCGTGCACGTCATGCTGGTTGCGCCTGATGACGATTCGGCGGTGCGCCGTGCGCTCGAATCGCTGGCGGCGGAGGGTTACGCCGAAGCCGAGCTCGACCAGATCGGCGACATGGAGGGCGAGCCCGACGAGGAGCCGCATCTTTCGGCCTTCCAGGGCGCGCTCGAAGGCGAAGTGTCGATCGTGACCTTTGACGTGCCGATCTGAAAGCGTGCCGGCCCTTGCCGTTCGAATCGCCGCTGAAGCCTTCCAACGAGTGAAAGGCCCACGCTGCAGCTCCGGCAAAGACGGAGTTGACCTTTCGGCTTCGGCTTGTCCGGGGCAAGTGTTCTGATAAGAAGCGCTCACCATCATCCACAGACGGAGCGGCCGTGTCCCAGCCCATCAAGATAGGTATTGTCGGTGTCGGCAAGATCGTCCGCGACCAGCACCTTCCGGCGCTCGCCAAGGACCGGGACTACCGGCTGCTCGCCGCTGCCAGCCGGCATGGCAAGGTTGAAGACATCCAGAATTTTCCCGATATCGAGACGATGCTTGGCGCCGTTCCCGAACTCGACGCCGTCTCACTCTGTATGCCGCCGCAATTCCGCTACCATGCCGCGCGCATCGCACTCGACGCGAAGAAGCACGTGTTCCTGGAAAAGCCGCCCGGCGCCACGGTCAGCGAGGTCGAGGACCTGAAGGCGCTGGCGGCGAAACAGGGCGTGTCGCTGTTCGCCAGTTGGCATTCGCGCTATGCTCCGGCGGTGGAAGCGGCACGGACATTCTTGGCATCGACGAAGATCAGATCAGCGGCGATCGTCTGGAAGGAAGACGTGCGCCGCTGGCACCCGAACCAGGACTGGATCTGGCAACCTGGCGGCTTCGGCGTCTTCGATCCAGGCATCAACGCGCTGTCGATCGCGACCTACATCCTGCCCGCCATGTACATCACCTCGGCCGCGCTCGATTTCCCGGAGAACCGCGACGCGCCGATCGCAGCCCAGGTCGCCTTCCGTGCGGCGAATGGTTCGGCGGTGACGATGGATCTCGATTGGCTCCAGACCGGACCGCAGAGCTGGGACATTCTTGCCGATACCGATACCGGCAAGATGGTGCTCTCGGGCGGTGGCTCGAAACTCGCCATCGACGGCCGCGTCGTCCATGAAGAACCGGAAGCGGAATATCCTGAACTCTACAGGCGTTTCGCCGAGATCGTGCGCGCCGGTATCTCCGATGTCGACCTGGCGCCGCTCCAGCATGTCGCCGACGCCTTCATGCTCGGCAAGCGCAATGTGGTCGAAGCGTTCTTCGACTGAACAGCGACTGTCGCCCGGATCTCGGATCCGACCGCCATCGCAACAACTCAATCGACAATCGCTATGGCAAACCCGTCATAGCCCTTGGCGCCGACAGTCTGGATCGCGGTGCCGTCCAGGCGCTTGTCGGCACCGATGAAAGAGAATGCAGCGCGTGCACCTTCGACATTGGCGTCGCGACCATCCTCAACGAGCACCGCGCCGTCACGGATGACGTTGTCGCAGACGATGACCGTTCCCGAGCGCGAGAGCCGCATGGCCCAGGAGAGATAGTTGGGGTTGTTAGGCTTGTCGGCGTCGATGAAAACGAGGTCGAACGGCCCGGCGTTTTCGGCGCCCAGAGCAGTGAGAGACTGCAGCGCCGGCCCGACCCGCAGATCGACCCGTCGGGAAACCCCTGCCCGCTCGAAATTCGAACGCGCGACCTTGGCGTGGTGCGGATCGAGTTCGAGCGTCACGATCTTGCCGCCGGCCGGCAATCCCCGCGCCATCCAGATGGTGGAATAACCGCCCAGCGTACCAATCTCGAGCACCTTTTTCGCGCCGCGAATGCGCACCAGCAGCGAGAGCAGCTTTCCTTGCGCCGCCGAGACGTCGATCGCCGGCAAGCCACCGTCGCGGTTGGCCGCCAGGACCGCGTCGAGAACGGGATCCGCCTCGAAGAGCAAGGAAACGATGTAGTTATCGACAGCCGTCCAGGTTTTCGTGCTCATCTGCCTTCCTCGATTGTTCGTTGAAACGAAAAGGCCGCCGGGTTGCCCCGGCGGCCTTGTTGCCTGAGATTTCTTGCCGCCGCGCCTACTGCGCGGCGGTTGTCATGTCGGCCAGCATCGGCTCGGCGACTTCGACACCGGAGGCCTTGCGGCGCTCGTCGATGATCAGTTCGTCGCGCGAGGTGGCGATGCGGCGGATCTGGCTCATCGTGCCGCCGGTACCGGCCGGGATCAGCCGGCCGACGATGACGTTTTCCTTCAAGCCCTGCAGCATGTCGGTCTTGCCGGCAACCGCGGCTTCCGTCAGCACCCTGGTCGTCTCCTGGAAGGAGGCGGCCGAGATGAAGGACGGCGTCTGCAGCGAGGCCTTGGTGATGCCGAGCAGCACCGGCTGGCCTTCGGCCGGCTTCTTGCCGTCCTCGACCAGGCGCTCGTTGACCTCTTCCAGTTCGATCACGTCGACGTGGTCGCCCGGAATATAGGTCGAGTCGCCCTGCGTGGTGATCTCGACCTTCTGCAGCATCTGGCGAACGATCACCTCGATGTGCTTGTCGTTGATCGACACGCCCTGCAGACGGTAGACCTCCTGGATCTCGTTGACGAGGTAGGACGCAAGCGCCTCCACGCCCTTGATCGCCAGGATGTCGTGCGGCGCCGGATTGCCGTCGAGGATGTAGTCGCCCTTCTCGATGACGTCGCCGTCCTGGAGATGGAACGGCTTGCCCTTCGGGATCAGGTATTCGACAGGCTCAAGCGTCGAGTCATGCGGCTCGATGATGATGCGGCGCTTGTTCTTGTAGTCGCGGCCGAAGCGGATCGTACCATCGATCTCTGCGATGATGGCGTGATCCTTCGGACGACGGGCCTCGAACAGCTCGGCAACACGCGGCAGACCGCCGGTGATGTCCTTGGTCTTGGCGCTTTCCATCGGGATACGCGCCAGGACGTCGCCAGGGCGAACCTGAGCACCCGGCTCGACCGAGAGAATGGCCTCGACCGAGAGCAGGAAGCGGGCATCGCCGCCCTTCGACAGCTTGCCGACCTTGCCCTTGGCGTCCTGAACGACGATCGCCGGCTTCAGGTCGTTGCCGCGCGGCGTCGAACGCCAGTCGATGACCTCGCGCTTGGTGATGCCGGTCGACTCGTCGGCCGTTTCCTGGACGGAAATGCCGTCGACCAGATCCTCGAACGCCACCTTGCCCTCGATTTCGGTGAGGATCGGGCGGGTGTAAGGATCCCATTCGGCGATGCGCTGGCCGCGCTTCACCTTGTCGCCATCGTCCACGAAGATGCGCGAACCATAGGTGACGCGGTGCGTGGCGCGCTCCTTGCCGGCCTCGTCGAGGATCAGCACCGCCATGTTGCGGCCCATGACCATCTGCTGGCCGTCCGAGTTGCGCACCACGTTGCGGTTGCGGATCTCGACCTTGCCCTCATAGGAGGCTTCAAGGAACGAGCTATCCACCACCTGCGCCGTACCGCCCATGTGGAAGGTACGCATGGTGAGCTGGGTGCCCGGCTCGCCGATCGACTGCGCCGCGATAACGCCGACGGCCTCGCCCTGGTTGACCGGGGTGCCCCGGGCCAGATCGCGTCCGTAGCAGACCGCGCAGACGCCGACCCTGACTTCGCAAGTCAGCGCCGAGCGGATGCGGACCGACTGCACGCCGGCCTTCTCGATCTGCTCCACGTCGCGCTCGTCCATCAGCGTTCCGGCCTTGACCAGCAATTCGCCGGTCACCGGATGGTTGATGTCGTCGAGCGCGGTGCGGCCCAGCACGCGCTGGCCGACCGAAGCGACGACCTGACCGGCATCGACGATCGGCTGCATGGTGAGGCCCTTGTCGGTGCCGCAGTCCACGGAGTTGACGATGCAGTCCTGCGCCACGTCGACCAGACGACGGGTGAGATAGCCCGAGTTCGCCGTCTTCAGGGCGGTGTCCGCCAGACCCTTGCGGGCGCCGTGGGTCGAGTTGAAGTACTCGAGCACGGTCAGGCCTTCCTTGAAGTTCGAGATGATCGGCGTCTCGATGATTTCACCCGACGGCTTGGCCATCAGGCCGCGCATGCCGGCGAGCTGGCGCATCTGGGTGGGCGAGCCGCGCGCACCGGAGTGCGACATCATGTAGATCGAGTTCATCGGCTTCTGACGACCATTGTCCTCGAACTCGACCGCCTTGATGCGGGCCATCATTTCGTCGGCGACCTTTTCCGAGCACTTGGCCCAGGCGTCGACGACCTTGTTGTACTTCTCGCCCTGCGTGATCAGGCCGTCATTGTACTGCTGCTCGTATTCCTTGGCCAAGGCCTCGGTGTCCGACACCAGCTTGATCTTGGTATCCGGGATCAGCATGTCGTCCTTGCCGAACGAAATGCCGGCACGGCAGGCATGGGCGAAACCGAGCGCCATGATGCGATCGCAGAAAATGACCGTCTCCTTCTGACCGCAATGGCGGTAGACGGTGTCGATCATCTTGGAGATGTTCTTCTTGGTCATCTCCTGGTTGGCGGTCTCGTAAGGCACGTTGACGTTCTTCGGCAGAAGCTCGCCGATGATCATGCGGCCAGGCGTGGTGTCGTAGATCTTCGACACGACCTTGCCTTCGGCGTCGACCGAGCGGAAGCGGCCCTTGATCTTGGCGTGCAGGGTCACCGCCTTGGTCTCGAGCGCGTGCTGGAGTTCGCCCATGTCGGCAAACACCATGCCCTCGCCCGGCTCGTTCTGGTTGACGATCGAGAGGTAGTAGAGACCCAGAACCATGTCCTGCGACGGCACGATGATCGGCGCGCCCGAAGCCGGGTGCAGGATGTTGTTGGTCGACATCATCAGCACACGGGCTTCCAACTGTGCTTCCAGCGACAGCGGCACGTGGACCGCCATCTGGTCGCCGTCGAAGTCGGCGTTGAAGGCCGTGCAGACCAGCGGATGCAGCTGGATCGCCTTGCCTTCGATCAGGATCGGCTCGAACGCCTGGATGCCGAGGCGGTGCAGCGTCGGCGCGCGGTTCAAGAGCACCGGATGCTCGCGGATGACCTCGTCGAGGATATCCCAGACTTCCGGACGCTCCTTCTCGACCAGCTTCTTGGCCTGCTTGACGGTCGAGGAGTAACCCTTGGCGTCGAGGCGGGCGTAGATGAAGGGCTTGAACAGTTCGAGCGCCATCTTCTTGGGCAGGCCGCACTGGTGCAGCTTGAGCTCCGGACCGGTGACGATGACCGAACGGCCGGAATAGT
This sequence comes from Mesorhizobium sp. B2-2-4, assembly GCF_006442375.1. Lineage (NCBI taxonomy): Bacteria > Pseudomonadati > Pseudomonadota > Alphaproteobacteria > Hyphomicrobiales > Phyllobacteriaceae > Mesorhizobium > Mesorhizobium sp. B2-2-4. The sequence continues at coordinate 8,953 of NZ_VFWB01000023.1, forward strand.
CGACGCGCTTGCCGAGCAGGTTCTGGCGGAACCGGCCCTGCTTGCCCTTGAGCATATCCGAGAGCGACTTCAGCGGACGCTTGTTGGCGCCGGTGATGACGCGGCCACGGCGGCCGTTGTCGAACAGCGCGTCGACGGCTTCCTGCAGCATGCGCTTTTCATTGCGCACGATGATGCCGGGGGCACGCAACTCGATCAGCCGCTTCAGACGGTTGTTGCGGTTGATGACGCGTCGATAGAGATCGTTGAGGTCCGACGTCGCGAAACGTCCGCCGTCCAGCGGGACGAGCGGGCGCAGGTCCGGCGGAATCACCGGAACCACCTTCATGATCATCCATTCCGGACGGTTGCCGGACTCCATGAAGTTCTCGACGACCTTGAGCCGCTTCAGATACTTCTTCTGCTTCAGCTCGGACGTGGTCGAAGCCAGCTCCGAACGCAGGTCGCCGGCGATCTTCTCCAGGTCCATGCCGGCCAGAAGGTCATGAATGGCCTCGGCGCCGATCATGGCGGTGAAGCTATCCTCGCCATATTCGTCGACGGCGATCATGTACTCTTCCTCGCTGAGCAGCTGGTGCTCCTTCAGCGCGGTGAGGCCGGGTTCGGTGACGATGTAGTTCTCGAAGTAGAGGACGCGCTCGATGTCCTTCAGGGTCATGTCGAGCAGCGTGCCGATGCGCGAGGGCAGCGACTTCAGGAACCAGATATGGGCGACGGGTGCCGCCAGCTCGATATGGCCCATGCGCTCGCGGCGAACGCGCGACAGCGTGACTTCGACACCGCACTTTTCGCAGATGACGCCCTTGTACTTCATGCGCTTGTACTTGCCGCACAGGCACTCGTAGTCCTTGATCGGGCCAAAAATGCGCGCGCAGAACAGACCGTCACGCTCCGGCTTGAAGGTGCGGTAGTTGATGGTCTCCGGCTTCTTGATCTCGCCGAACGACCAGGACAGAATCTTCTCAGGGCTGGCGAGCGATATCCGGATGGAATCGAACACCTGCGCCGGCGCCTGGGGATTGAAGAGATTCATGACCTCTTGGTTCATGCCGTTCTCCTTTCGGGGTCCTCGAAAACCCCTTGCATCTGATGCGGGGCAAATGCCCGCTGAGTGGTCGGCCCACCGGCCGAAGAATTTGGTGCACCCGGTCGCGGGAGCCTCTCCCGCGACCGGGTGTCTTGTTTATTCCGCTGCGTCGGGCAGCCGAACCGGGGCTTCGTCGAGCTTGGTGTTCTCCAATTCGACGTTGAGGCCGAGCGACCGCATCTCCTTGACGAGAACGTTGAAGCTCTCGGGAATGCCGGCCTCGAAGGTGTCGTCACCGCGGACGATCGCCTCGTAGACCTTGGTGCGGCCAGCGACGTCGTCCGACTTCACCGTCAGCATTTCCTGCAGCGTATAGGCGGCGCCGTAGGCTTCCAGCGCCCAGACCTCCATTTCGCCGAAGCGCTGGCCGCCGAACTGCGCCTTGCCGCCCAGCGGCTGCTGGGTGACGAGCGAGTACGGACCGATCGAACGCGCGTGGATCTTGTCATCCACGAGGTGGTGAAGCTTGAGCATGTAGATGTAGCCCATCGTCACCTTGCGATCGAACGGCTCGCCGGTGCGTCCGTCATAGAGCTGCGACTGACCGCTGGTGTGCAGGCCCGCCTGCTCCAGCATGACGTTGATGTCGGCCTCGTGCGCGCCGTCGAACACCGGGGTTGCGATCGAGACGCCGCGGCGCATCTGCTCGCTCAGGCGAACGATGCTCTCGTCGTCATACTCGCGGACCGGCTCGTTGCGGTCGTTGGCGGGCATGAAGCTCTCCAGCGTCTTGCGCAGCGGCTTGATGTCGCCGGCAGACTTGTAGGCGTCGATCATCTCGCCGATCTTCCTGCCCATTCCGGCGCAAGCCCAGCCCAGATGCGTTTCCAGGATCTGGCCGACATTCATGCGGCTCGGCACACCCAGTGGGTTGAGCACGATATCGGCATGCGTGCCGTCCTCGAGGAAAGGCATGTCCTCGACCGGAACGATGCGCGACACGACACCCTTGTTGCCGTGACGGCCGGCCATCTTGTCACCCGGCTGCATCTTGCGCTTCACCGCCACGAAGACCTTGACCATCTTCATGACGCCCGGAGGCATTTCGTCGCCGCGCTGCACCTTCTCGACCTTGTCCATGAAGCGCTGTTCGAGTGCCTTCTTGGAATCGTCGTACTGGCCGCGCAGGGCTTCCAGTTCGCTCTGGAGCTTTTCGTTCTCCACGGCGAACTGCCACCACTGCGAACGCGGATACTCGTCGAGCGTGTCCTTCGACAGCGTCGAGCCCTTCTTGAAGCCCTTCGGTCCGGCGATCGCTTCCTTGCCGACGAGCACGTCGGAAAGGCGCGCGTAGACGTTGCGATCCAGGATCGCCTGCTCGTCGTCACGGTCCTTGGCGAGGCGTTCGATCTCCTCGCGCTCGATCGCCATGGCGCGCTCGTCCTTCTCCACACCGTGGCGATTGAACACGCGCACCTCGACGACGGTGCCGAAGGTGCCCGGAGGCATGCGCATCGAGGTGTCGCGCACATCGGATGCCTTTTCGCCGAAGATGGCGCGCAGAAGCTTTTCTTCCGGCGTCATCGGGCTTTCGCCCTTCGGCGTGATCTTGCCGACCAGGATATCGCCCGGCTGAACTTCGGCACCGATATAGACGATGCCGGCTTCATCGAGGTTCTTCAGCGCTTCTTCCGAGACGTTCGGAATGTCGCGCGTGATTTCCTCCGGTCCGAGCTTGGTGTCGCGCGCCATGACCTCGAACTCCTCGATGTGGATCGAGGTGAAGACGTCGTCGGCGACGATGCGCTCGGACAGGAGGATCGAGTCCTCGTAGTTGTAGCCGTTCCACGGCATGAACGCGACCAGCACGTTGCGGCCGAGAGCCAGATCGCCGAGCTCGGTCGAAGGACCGTCCGCGATGATGTCGCCCTTGTTGACCCGGTCGCCCATGCGCACCAGCGGACGCTGGTTGATGCAGGTGTTCTGGTTCGAACGCTGGAACTTCATCAGCCGGTAGATGTCGACGCCGGACTTGCCCGGATCGAGGTCTTCCGTTGCGCGGATGACGATACGCGTCGCGTCCACCTGGTCGACGATGCCGCCGCGGCGGGCGCCGATGGCGGCGCCCGAGTCACGAGCGACGATCGGCTCCATGCCGGTGCCGACGAACGGCGCCTCGGCGCGCACCAGCGGCACGGCCTGGCGCTGCATGTTCGAGCCCATCAGCGCGCGGTTGGCGTCGTCGTTCTCAAGGAACGGGATCAGGGCCGCGGCCACCGACACCATCTGCTTGGGCGAAACGTCCATCAGGTCGACGTTTTCGCGCGGCGCCATCATCACTTCGCCGGCACTGCGGCAAATGACGAATTCGTCGACAAAGCGACCATCCTTGTCGAGCTCGGCATTGGCCTGCGCGACATGGTGCTTGGCCTCTTCCATCGCCGACAGATAGACGACGTCATTGGTCAGCTTGCCGTCGACGATCTTGCGGTACGGGCTCTCGATGAAGCCGTACTTGTTGACGCGCGCGAAGGTGGCGAGCGAGTTGATCAGGCCGATATTCGGGCCTTCCGGCGTCTCGATCGGGCAGATGCGGCCGTAATGCGTCGGGTGCACGTCGCGCACCTCGAAGCCGGCGCGCTCGCGGGTCAGACCACCCGGTCCAAGCGCGGAGAGACGGCGCTTGTGGGTGATCTCCGACAGCGGATTGGTCTGGTCCATGAACTGCGACAGCTGCGAGGAACCGAAGAACTCGCGCACGGCGGCAGCCGCCGGCTTGGCGTTGATCAGGTCCTGCGGCATGACCGTGTCGATCTCGATCGAGGACATACGCTCCTTGATCGCGCGCTCCATGCGCAGCAGGCCGACGCGGTACTGGTTTTCCATCAGCTCGCCGACCGAACGCACGCGGCGATTGCCGAGATTGTCGATGTCGTCGATCTCGCCCTTGCCGTCACGCAGTTCGACCAGCGTCTTGACCACGGCCAGGATGTCGTCCTTGCGCAGCACGCGCACGGTGTCCTCGGCCTTGAGTTCGAGGCGCATGTTCATCTTGACGCGGCCGACGGCGGACAGGTCGTAGCGCTCGCTGTCGAAGAACAGCGAGTTGAACATGGCTTCGGCGGTTTCGAGCGTCGGCGGCTCGCCGGGGCGCATGACACGATAGATGTCGAACAGCGCGTCCTGGCGGCTCTCGTTCTTGTCGACGGCGAGCGTGTTGCGGATGTAGGCGCCGACATTGACGTGATCGATGTCGAGGATCTGGATCTCGTCCTCGCCGGTGCCAAGCAGCACCTTCAGCGTCTTGTCATCGATCTCGTCGCCGGCCTCGAGGAAGATCTCGCCGGTGGCGTAATTGACGATGTCCTCGGCGAGATAGTTGCCGAGCAGGTCCTCGTCGGTCGCCTTGATCGCCTTCAGGCCCTTTTCGCCGAGCTGGCGGGCCTGGCGGGCGGTGATCTTCTTGCCGGCCTCGACAACGATCTCACCCGTGTCGGCGTCGACAAGGTCGCCGACGGCCTTCAGGCCGCGGAAACGATCGACGTTGAACGGAATGCGCCAGTGATCGCCGGCGCGCTTGTAGGTGATCTTGTTGTAGAAGGTCGACAGGATCTCTTCGCCGTCCATGCCGAGCGCCATCAGCAGCGACGTCACCGGAATCTTGCGGCGACGGTCGATGCGGGCGTGCACGACGTCCTTGGAATCGAACTCGATGTCGAGCCACGAACCGCGATAGGGGATGACGCGCGCGGCAAACAGGAGCTTGCCCGACGAGTGCGACTTGCCCTTGTCGTGGTCGAAGAAGACGCCCGGCGAGCGGTGCATCTGCGAGACGATGACGCGCTCGGTGCCGTTGACGATGAAGGTGCCGTTCGAGGTCATGAGCGGCATGTCGCCCATGTAGACGTCCTGCTCCTTGATGTCCTTGATCGACTTCGCGCCGGTATCCTCGTCGATATCGAACACGATCAAGCGCAGCGTCACCTTCAGCGGTGCGGCATAGGTGAGGTCGCGCTGACGGCATTCGTCAACGTCGAATTTCGGTCCTTCGAACTCGTACTTCACGAACTCCAGCATCGAGGAGCCGGAAAAATCGGAGATCGGGAAGACCGACTTGAAAACAGCCTGCAGTCCCTCGTCCGGACGTCCGCCCTTAGGCTCGTCCACCATCAGGAACTGGTCATAGGACGCCTTCTGAACCTCGATGAGGTTCGGCATCTCCGCAACTTCCGGGATCTTTCCGAAGAACTTGCGTACGCGTCTGCGGCCATTGAAAGTCTGGGTCTGGGCCATCGTCGCTCCTTAGCTCTAAACTCGGGGCGAGCCTCGCCGCGGCTCGCCTTGCATCCGAACCGCCTGGGCAGCGGCTCTCTGTCTGTTCTCCGGCCCCATTACCAAACTACTTGGCGGGCGGCCGGCTAAAACGGGAGAAAACCCGTTTCCTGAGAGCCGGTTTTCGGCCCTCAGGAAAGAGGTTTTCGTGCATCTCGCGCTACGCAGCCTCCCCAGGTCGCCCGAGGGAGTGGCGGACGGCGCGAGGCCGTCCGCCGATTGTTACGCTTACTTCAGCTCGACCTTGGCGCCGGCTGCTTCCAGCTGGGCCTTGAACTTGTCGGCGTCGGCCTTGGAAACGGCTTCCTTGACCGGCTTCGGAGCCGCTTCGACCAGGTCCTTGGCTTCCTTGAGGCCAAGGCCGGTGATGGCGCGGACTTCCTTGATGACGTTGATCTTCTGGGCGCCGGCGTCGGTGAGGACGACGTCGAATTCCGTCTTTTCCTCGACCGGAGCAGCGGCAGCGGCAGCACCGCCGGCAGCGGCAACAGCCACCGGAGCAGCAGCCGAAACGCCCCACTTTTCTTCCAGAAGCTTCGACAGCTCAGCCGCCTCGAGGACGGTCAGCTTCGAAAGGTCGTCTACGATCTTTGCGAGATCAGCCATTGTTGTATTCCTTCATAAGGTTCGAACGTGTGTTTGTGATAGCGAGGAACGGCCTCATGCCGCCTCGTCCTTCCGGGCGTAAGCGCCGATGACACGCGCGACCGAAGCCGCGGGCGCATTGACGATCTGGGCGATCCGGGTTGCCGGCGTGGCGATCATGCCAACCAGCCTGGCGCGCAGCTCGTCGAGCGACGGGAGTGTGGCGAGTGCCTTCACACCGTCGGCGTTGAGCGAGGTGGTGCCCATTGCGCCGCCGAGAATGACCAGCTTGTCATTCCCCTTGGCGAAATCGGACGCGACCTTCGGCGCCGCAATCGGATCCTCCGAATAGGCGACCAGCGTCTGTCCCTTGAACAGATCGATGATCGATGCGGAGTCCGTGCCCTGAAGAGCGATTTTGGCGAGACGGTTCTTCGCGACTTTAACGGTGCCACCGGCAGCGCGCATTTTCGACCGGAGGTCGTTCATTTGCGCGACGGTGATACCGGCATAGTGGGCCACGACCACTGAACCCGCGTTCGAGAACGCATCGTTCAGGCCCGTGACGAGTTCGCGTTTTTCCGCTCTGTCCACTGCCTATCTCCAGTTGACCCCCACCCTGCTAACGGGAACATTCCCATTCACGAGGACAGGCGTCGGGTTGCCTTTTGCCGGCCGGGCCATCCAGTAACGGATCTCCCGAACAGCGCTCGAGGATCCTGCCCCCTTTCGCCACATCGCCGGCAAGCCGGACGATGCGCAGACAAAAGGCAAACACGGTTCGAACCTTTCATTGGAGCGCTTCCTCCGTTGTCAGGTCTTCACCCGTCTCATGCAGGCCCACATGAATTAAGGCCCCCCTTTTCAATCAAGGCCGGGCCGCCTGCAATCTCGGACAGGATGTCCGGAAACCTTTCGGCTCCCGGTACCGGGCCCAGAACGATCCAGGCCCGGAATTCACTTACGGATCGGCCCGTTCAGCGGCCGATCCAAACGGTTAATCAGGACGCCGCGAGCGTCGAGACGTCGAGCTTGAGGCCCGGGCCCATCGTCGAGGTGACGGACACCTTCTTGACGTAGTTGCCCTTGGCGCCAGCCGGCTTTGCCTTGGTCACCGCATCGGCGAAGGCGCGGACGTTTTCTTCCAGCGCCTTGACGTCGAACGAGACCTTGCCGACGCCGGCGTGAACGATGCCGGCTTTCTCGACGCGGAACTCGACAGCGCCGCCCTTCGATGCCTTGACGGCGGCCGCGACGTCGGTGGTGACGGTACCGACCTTCGGGTTCGGCATCATGCCGCGCGGGCCGAGCACTTTGCCCAGACGGCCGACGAGCGGCATCATGTCCGGCGTAGCGATGCAGCGATCGAAATCGATCGTGCCCTTCTGGACGATATCGACCAGGTCCTCCGCACCGACGATGTCGGCGCCGGCGGCCTTGGCTTCCTCGGCCTTGTCGCCACGGGCGAACACGGCGACGCGGACCGAGCGGCCGGTGCCGTTCGGCAGGTTGACCACGCCGCGGACCATCTGGTCGGCATGGCGAGGATCAACGCCGAGATTCATCGCGACTTCGATCGTCTCGTCGAACTTGACCGTCGAGCGATCCTTGAGCAGCTTCAGCGCGTCACCCAAGGTATAAGCCTTGTTGGGATCGATGCCTTCGCGGGTCTTCGATACACGCTTTGCAATCTTTGCCATGATCTCAGCCCACCACTTCCAGACCCATCGAGCGGGCGGAGCCCTCGACCATGCGCATGGCCGCCTCGACGTCGTTTGCGTTCAGATCCTTCATCTTCTGCTCGGCGATGGCGCGGACCTTGTCGCGGCCGATCGTGCCGGCCTTGACCTTGCCCGGCTCCTTGGAGCCCGACTTCAGGTTAGCGGCCTTCTTCAGGAAGTAGCTCACCGGCGGCGTCTTCATGACGAAGGTGAACGACTTGTCCTGGTAGTAGGTGATGACGACCGGAATCGGCGATCCCTTTTCCATTTCCTGGGTCTGCGCGTTGAACGCCTTGCAGAACTCCATGATGTTGATGCCACGCTGACCAAGCGCCGGGCCGATCGGGGGCGACGGCGTAGCCGAGCCCGCGGCAACCTGGAGCTTGAGCTGGCCTGCAATTTTCTTAGCCATCTCTATTCCTGCCTTTGTCTATGCCGGCCCCTCGATCTGGGAAAACACCGGCTGTTGCAGTCTGGTGGTGCGGTTCCTGCGGCCGGCTAAAGCCGCATTCGCCTCCCACCGTTCTCAGGCCGCGCGTTGCCGCGCCGCCTCCCCTGACCACCGGAACGGCGCCAGGGATTTCGGATCAGCCTTTTTCGACTTGCCCGAATTCCAGATCGACAGGCACGGCGCGCCCGAAGATCGAAACCTCCACCTTGAGCCGCGCCCGCTCCTCGTCCACTTCCTGGACGAAGCCGTTGAAGGACGCGAAGGGGCCATCCGAGACGCGGATCGCCTCGCCGATCTCGAAAGTAACCGAGGGCTTCGGGCGCTCGACGCCTTCCTGCACCTGGTTCAGGATGCGCTGCGCCTCGGCCTCGGTGATCGGCACCGGCTTGGAGTCGCCCAAAAACCCGGTGACCTTCGGCGTGTTCTTGACCAGCGAGAACACGGCGTCGGTCAAGTTGGCCTTCAGGAGCACATAGCCCGGAAAGAACTTGCGCTCGGCGTCGACCTTGCGGCCGCGACGAACCTCGACGACCTTCTCGGTCGGCACGACGATCTGCTCGATATCGGCGGACAGGCCCTTCTGCTTGGCCTTGTTCTCGATGTCCTCGGCGACCTTCTTCTCAAAGTTCGAATAGGCGTGGACGATGTACCAGCGCGTAGTCATTTCACGACTTCTCCGTAATCGCCGGACTTAGCGTCCAATGCCCAGAATCTGTTCGACCGCGAGGCCCATGAGCTGATCGGCGGTGAAGAAAAAGATCATCGCGATCACAGCGAAAGCCAGAACCATCACCGTCGAGATCATCGTTTCGCGTCGCGACGGCCAAGTCACCTTGGCGGTCTCCGCGCGAACCTGCTGGAGAAAGACGAAAGGATTTGTGGTTTTCGAAGCCATATGCCGCTCTGTCTTCAAGACCCGTTGGCCGGGTCTCCTGGATGATCCCGCTGGCCGGGACGTGCCGCCTGGGTCCACTTTCGCGCCGAATCAGCGCAATCATTTCGCCCATGCAAATCAGACGCGTAAAGCCGGCTTCCCAGCTCCACGCGTCGCGTGTCTGTTTCGTCTACATAAAACCGATTCTTGATCCACGCAAGTGGCAAGTGTCCGCTTTATGACCAAACACCGCCTCGGAACCATCCAGTCGTTCCGTCCCGGCTATGGCGCCCTTATGCCTCAATCAGCTTAATATGGCAAGCCGGTCGTCGATTTTCAAAGGGCGGCCCGCAGAAATATCGTTTCTGACGGCCATTTAGGAAATGGCTGAGTTTTTGTTTGACGTGCCATTTCTTGAAATGGCACGGGCAGCAGGGCTCGAACCTACGACCTGCGGTTTTGGAGACCGCCGCTCTACCAACTGAGCTATGCCCGTACACGTGCGCCTCAGCGCAGCAGGGTGCTTCCTAAAAGCTTCCGCGCGCTCTGTAAAGAGCGGTTTGCAAGCAAACGCGCCTTCATCCCCTTTCCCGGAAATCGGGATGGTCGACGACCAGCCCGCCGCCATCGATCTCCGGTTTCATGCTCGAGTGCGCCGGCATGCTGTTCGCGGAGATCTTGCCTGCCGGCCCGTGTATCCGTTGGACGCTATTTGGTGTCCGGGACCCGGTAAGGCCCGCCGGGCACGCCCCAGCCCCAGGCCGGCATCGGCTCGGTCTCCGGGTCGCACGTTTCGCCGAGATTGGAATTCATCCTGGCGAGCCGCGATCCCCACTCGACATAGCCCATGAAGGCGGAACGGAACTCCGGATCGTCAGGCAGCCCGACGGCATCCGCGGCATCGGCCAGCAGGTTGATCCAGCGGCGGCGCTGCTCCTCCGTCAAATGCTTGCCCAGGTGATGCATCACCATCTCGCGGTGGCCGCCGAATTTTTCGCTGTAGGTTTTCGGCCCGCCGAAAACCTCGCCGATAAAGGCCGCGACATGGGCGGGATGGTCGGGCGACATATGCTTGAACACCGGCCCGACGACCGGATCCTGCGCCACCTTGTCATAGAAGGTCTGCGTCAGCCGGTTGAGCGCTTCGCTGCCGCCGGCCCATTCGTACAGTGTCGGAACATCCTGGCTCATACTTGACCTCCGCCCAGCGCCGCCTGCAGCGACGATAGCGGAAAAATCGAGCAAGCCTCAACCTGCCTCGATGGCCAGTTCGATGACGCGGCTACCGGTCGACCGCGTGTCGGCCCCGGCATGCCAACGGCTGACCTTCGGTCGCCGACAAAAAGGGCGGCCCGAGGACCGCCCTTCCTTCTCGATCCGGCTGATGCCGGTGTCGATTACTCTTTGATGGTGACGACGATGCCGGCACCGACGGTGCGGCCGCCTTCACGGATGGCGAAGCGCAGCTTCTCTTCCATGGCGATCGGCACGATCAGCTCGACGTCGACCGTGATGTTGTCGCCAGGCATCACCATCTCGGTGCCGGCCGGCAGCGACACGATGCCGGTCACGTCGGTGGTGCGGAAGTAGAACTGCGGACGGTAGTTGGTGAAGAACGGCGTGTGACGGCCACCCTCGTCCTTGGTCAGGATGTAGGCTTCGGCCACGAACTTCTTGTGCGGCTTCACCGAACCGGGCTTGGCCAGAACCTGGCCGCGCTCGACACCTTCACGGTCGACGCCGCGCAGCAGCGCGCCGATGTTGTCGCCCGCCTGGCCCTGGTCGAGCAGCTTGCGGAACATCTCGACGCCCGTGCAGGTCGTCTTGGTGGTCGGACGAATGCCGATGATCTCCAGCTCCTCGCCGACCTTGACCACGCCGCG
>NZ_VFWB01000024.1:0-16202 GCF_006442375.1 Mesorhizobium sp. B2-2-4
ACAAGGACGGCACCATGATGCTGCTCGGCGACGCCAAGAAGATGACCGAGGAAATCGTCAAGGCCATGGATCACTGAGATTGATACGCCCGGCAAGGCGATGAAGCGGGAAGGGCTCCAGCCACTCCAAGCCTGCTCATTCCAACGCGGCGCAGTCTGCGGCCCTCGGCTACGATCGTCACGGTCGCATGGGTCATGACGATTTCCCACCAGCTGCTGGCGGGCGTGACGCTTGCCTTGGTCGAGTGGGGTTCCGCAATATTGGCGGCGATATGTGGGTGTAGCGAAAGATTCTCAATCGCTACCTCGTGTGGCACCCGGTTCACCGTCTGGTGGGAGTAGAAGGGCACGGGCTCTTGACACCCATACCGCACAGCCTTCTGGTCTGGCGCAGCTTTCCGGGGAACCGCCGGGTCCGGAATCGTACGTCAGGCAGACCGCTCTGCGGACTAAACCGACAGACGGATTCGGCATGCGCAAGCCGGCGTCCATTGTGCTCAAGGGTCAAGTGCGACAGGTACGTTCAATGAACCCACAGCTTACAGACTTACACTCGCTCTTGTCGTCCATGGCCGGTGCCGGACTGGCGAGCCGCGAGGCTACGCGGGGCCTTTTCGGTGAGAGCACGGCCTCGCGAGCCTCCGACCTGCACCGCCTGATCGAAGCGCAGATCGTCGACGCCGATGCCCTCGCAGGCTTCCTGTCGTCCTATTATGGCGTGCGGCTTCTCGACCGGCACCAACTCGCCGACTACAGGCCCGTCGCGCAGAATCTCTCAAACCGATTTCTTGTGGAGAACTGGATCGCGCCGCTCACGGCGCCTGACGGGAGCGCCGCCATAGGGGTTCTCCACCCTGGAGACGCAGACCCGATAGAGGCGCTGCGATCCGTTCTCGACGGTGACGTCGAGGTCTGCGTGGTTCCCGCACCCGACCTGGAATCCTGCCTGGAACGCCTTTCCGGCACCCAGGATGTTGCCCAGGCCACCGGCGAAGGAGCAACCTCCGAAGCGGCTATCGCAAGCCTGCGGGATCTCGCGAGCGGCGCGCCGGTTGTGGTTGTCGTCGACGACATCTTCCGGCGCGCGCTCGACCTGAGGGCAACCGACATCCACCTCGAACCGATGCGCGGACGGCTCGTGATGCGTTTCCGTATCGACGGCGTCTTGCGGATCATGCCTCCGCCGCCGCACGAAATGGGCGATGCGATCGTGTCGCGAATCAAGGTTCTCGCCGGCCTCGACATCACCGAGCGCCGCAAGCCTCAGGATGGTGCGATGCGCCTTCCCATCGGCGACCGCGAAGTCGAACTGCGCGTTGCCACCCTCTCCTCCATCCATGGCGAGACCGTCGTCATGCGCATCCTGCACCGCGACAGCGTCCTGCTCGATTTCGCGGGCGTGGGCCTGGATGACCAGGAACGGCAGACGCTGGACCGGCTCCTTGAGCACACCCATGGAATGATCGCCGTCGCCGGCCCGACCGGCAGCGGCAAGACGACGACGCTCGCCGCCGCGCTCTCGAAGCTAAACGATCCGGGCCGCAAGATCGTGACCATCGAGGATCCCGTCGAGTACCAGATCCCCGGCATCGTGCAGTCGCAGATCAACTCGGCGATCGGCATCACCTTCTCATCCGCGATCCGGACGTTCGTGCGACAGGACCCCGACGTGATCCTGGTCGGCGAGATACGCGACGGCGAGACGGCACGGGCCGCCGTCCAGGCAGCGCTCACCGGACACCTCGTTCTCACCACCGTCCACGCGAACACCGCGGCGGCGGCCTTCACGCGTATGCGCGACCTGGGTGTCGAGACCTATCTGCTGGTCGGCGCCGTCCGCGGCATCATCTCCCAGCGCCTGTTGCGGCGGCTCTGCGATCACTGCAAGCAGGAAGGAATTCTTTCGGCCGAGACTTTCTCCTCCGACTCGCGCTACCAGGCTGTCGGGTTCTCCCAAGGCCAGAAAGTGTTCAACGCAGTGGGCTGCGGCCGTTGCAACGGCACGGGGTATCGAGGCCGCATCGCCGTGTTCGAGATCCTGGTTCTCGATGAGGCTATCATCGAGCTCGCTTCACAAGGGGCAGACCACTCCAGGATCGAAGCGCTCGCGCTGGAGCGGGGCATGAGCACGATGGCGCATGACGGTGCCAGGAAGGCAGGGCAAGGTCTCACCTCGCCGGCGGAGGTGCTCAGGGTCACCGGGTTTCGCTGAGCGCATCCATCCACGGACGCGCCTGCCTCCGACCAGCGGACTGGCGGTTGGCATTGCCTCCGCGGGACTATTGCCCGCCACCCTCGCCTTGATAGGGCTCGATGCTGTCGCCCTCCAGGACGTAGCCCGAAGCAACTTCGCTTGAACCGTCCACAAAGGAGAGGTCTTTCCTTTCGGACTGCACGCGCATCGTGCCGGTTATCATCACGCCCTCGAACAGGGCCGCAGGCGCGTACGGAGCAGTGGATTTCAAGTAGATCACCTGGTTCGGCGGCGGTGGCGGCTCATGGATGCACGCACCGAAATAGGGGACCAGCAGGAACTCCGTCGTACCGTTCGGATCAAAATCCAGGGGCAGCAGATAGCCGGCGATGGCCACCCGCTCGCCGTCCAACTTCTTCTCGGTAAGCGTTCCACGCCTCCCGATCTCCGTAGCCCAGGTTACGTATCGTTCGTAAAGCTTATCAAGATCGACGCCTTGCGTTGCGAGTTTTTCCCTGTCGGCGTCGACCCTTTTTTTGGCTTCGTCGCGCTGAAGGGCAAACTCTTCGCTCAACTCGCCCGACGGGTGACCTTTCCAGTATAGGACATTTCTCAGGGCCTCCTGCTGCTCAAAAGGAAGTGCGTCCGGGAAATTTGCCAGCGGTTCTGTCGGCGGGATCAGCATCTCCCATTTCAGCTGGGTTGCGGCCTCGCTGAATGCCGCGCCGCAGCCCGCGCCCAAAACGGCCAGGATGAGAGCGATGCAGCACAACATCGATCTCGTGTTGCCGAGGAATCCGGAAGTCTTCATGTTCTCACCATCATGCCATCTGCGAGTGACATCCTTTAGGCGCGACAGGCCGGCAGGAACCCGGCGGCCATCCCGCCGATCAATATTGCCAACAACAACAGGGCATCGGTCGTGGACGGAGGCTGAATGCCGATGTCGACGCCGAACTGTCTGTCAACAAGCGGGCGGGCCACCATCAGGACCGCATAAAGTGCCGCCGTTCCTATTGCGATTCCCGCTACTGTCAGCAGTGTCGCCTCTCCGACAAGAAGTCCTGCAACCGTGCCGGGCTTTGCCCCCAGCGAGCGCAATATCGCGATCTCACGCCGTCGCTCGTTGAGCGTCGACAGGATCATTGCCGACAAGCCGAGCATCGAGGTCACCACGACCATCGCGGAGACGCCAAGCAATGCGGTCTCGGCGGTGGCGACCAGTCCCCACATCTCCTGCAAGGCGACCCCCGGCAGCACAGCCGAAAGAGGCTCGGCCCTGTACTCGTTCACGCCGCGCTGGAACCCGATGACTTGCAGGCGCGACTTCAAGCCGATGATCGCGGCGGTTACCGCCTTCGGAGCAATGGTCATCTGCCGCAGACGGTCGGCCGGTGTAACTTGTCCCGGGATCCGTGAACCGGACCGCCAGTCGACATGAATGGCCTCGATAGCCTTGAGACTGACATGGAGGGATTTGTCCACCGGCGTGCCGGTACGTGCCAATATGCCGGACACGCGAAACGGGAGGTCGTCATGCTGCGGCCCAAGCGAGCCCGCACCGTGCGCGACAGTGATCTTGTCGCCGATGGAATAGCCAAGCCGGCTTGCAACATCCGAGCCGAGGACGACATCGAACAGGTCATCGAAGGGTGCGCCTGCGGCAAACGTCAAGGCCTGGCCGCCGCGATACTGGAGGTGCTCGAAATAATCCGGTGTCGTCCCGATGACGCGAAAGCCGCGATGGCTGTCGCCAAGTGAAAGCGGAATTGCCCAGGCTACCTGCGTGCGCGAAACGATGTCCTGGTAGCTGCGCCAGGTGACATTGTTGGTCGCGTTGCCAATGCGGAACACCGAGTAGAGAAGGAGCTGCATGGCACCCGATCGGGCGCCAATGACCAGATCCGCACCAGACACGGTCCCGGCAAAGCTGTCTCGCGCGCCACTGCGCACCTTCTCGACACCGAGCAGAAGCATGACGCTGACGGAGATCGAAAGGATCGTCAGCAACACCGTGATCCAGCGGTTGCGCAGCGATTGCAGAGTGAGACGTGCGACAATCATGCCCGGGCTCGGCTTTTCGACGTTGTAAGGATGTCGTTGAGCTGGATCGCCCGCGTGAAATGCTGCGCCAAGCGGCGGTCGTGACTGACCATGATCAGAGTTGCCTTTGTGGCCTCGATCTGGCCGAACAGCAGGTCGAGAAAATCCTGCTGCCGATCGTCGTCGAGAGCCGATGTAGGCTCGTCGGCGACAACAATATCGGGGGAGCCGATGAGCGCCCGCGCCGTCGCGACGCGTTGCTGCTGACCGACGCTCAGGGTGGCCGCCGTCTGCTGCCCGATATCCGCCGGAAGTCCCAGGGCCGACAAGAGGCGCCGGGCTTCGCTCTCCGCGCCTCCCGCGGCCGTTGCGCGGGCGCGACGTTCCGGTGCGAAGCTGAGCGGTAACAGCACATTGTCGATGACGGCGCCGTAGGGAAGAAGATTGAACATCTGAAAGATGATGCCAAAATGTTCCGCCCGAAACCGATCGCGCCCGCTGCCGCTCAATTCGTCAAGCCGTTGCCCGAGGACTTCCAAGCGCCCAGCTTGCGCCAACGCGATGCCTGTCAGCAAGCTGAGGAGCGTCGATTTTCCGCTACCGGATGCGCCAAGCAGCAGAAGACGCTCACCGCGGGAAACTTCGAACTCGCCGATTGAGAGGCAAAACGGGTCTCGCGCGTTCCACCTGTATTCGACGCCGTGCAAGCGCACGGCGTCCGTCGCGGCGTCCGCGTTCATCTCATCTCTCCAGATAGCGCGCCTCGCGGGACACCTCGAAAGCGGTCTGTCCATTGGCATCGACGACCGTCACGCCGAGTTTCCAGGATCCGGCGAAGCGATCGAAGAAGGGGAAGTCGAGCCACGCGGCCTGGGCAGTATCCGCGCAGGCGAGAGCATAAGTTGCTCGGAACTCGGTGTGATGGGTCCCGTGCTCTTCAGAACCCGCGGCCTCACCAGCCTCCGCGGTAGCAGGGTGGTCCTCATGTTCTTCCGTGACGACTTTGACGTCGGCGGAGGTGACGGTGCACCCTGCGGAGTCGGGCATCGCGAAGAGCTTCAAGGGTTCCTTAAGGTCGGCGAGCGCGGTCTCGACGGCGCTCTTCTGCTCCGCGGTTTCAGCTTCGTGCTCAAACCCGACAATATCCATGCCAGGGGCAGCGAGCTCCATCTCAACATTGTTGGCCTCGAAAGCGATCGCCAATGTCCCGTGTCCATGGACATGTGGTCCAAGCTCTCGACGATCTTCTTCTGCGTGCGCCGTCGAAATAACAATAAACATGCCAGCGGCAAACAACGTCCCGGTGTGGTGATGCAATCCCATCTCTGTCTCTCCAGATCGATATGGTCATTAGCCGCCATAACAAGTGTCGGCGCGTTGCGCGACCGCGAGAAGCGGCAGTTCAGCCATCCATTCAAGCTCGCGAAGGGCCGCGGATGTCGTAGTGTGAAGAGAGTTCTCTGGGGTCCGGGCGCGCCGCAGTCGCGACCCAGTCGATCGCGTAGAAGGTGAGCTCGGAAAGGACATGAACTGCCGCAGGCGCCGGCAGTGCGGCTCCCATGGAGCCGATGATGCATATGTCACAACGGCCCTGGGACTTGTCGTCGTGGTGCCCCGACGCGGGCCCTTCTCCGGATCCTGCGAGCGACCGCTCGAAGCTGGATAAGAGCAAGCCGTTTCTATGCGTCGGGCCATCGATGTGTCCGAAAGCAAATGCGATATGGAAGAGCATGCCAAGCAATGTCACCCAGGCTATCGCCTGAGATCGTCGCAGCCATTCCGGCACAGTGAGTTCGCTTGGTGTCATCCTGGAGGATGTCCTGGTTCAAGACATGTGAGGAGGCCTGCGGGGCGCGCCGCTGAAGGTCTTGAGATACTCGGCTTAGTTGATTCGTCGAGAGCGTCGTGTGCCCTGTGACGGTTGTAGCGGTGGGCGAAGGCATTGACGAAGGGCTGCCGCTTGTCGATCTGGTGCGGCAAGTCTCGCGGCAGGATCGAAGCGGCGATTTCGAGGTGTGCGTCTGGCTTTTTCTCTCGCTTCTTGCCAATGGCTGCTGGCACGTTGGCCTCCCAATCCGCGAGCATGTCTTCGAGGCATGCTTCAACGAGCTTGTTGTGGGCCCCTTCGGGCCTGCCTGCCGGGTTCCGGACTGACCTGGCTTGAACGGCCCCCAAGGCTGTTTCGGTGCTGTTGGATCAGCCATCTTCCTCAGCGTCGAATGATAGCGATGCCGTTAAAGCGGTACGTCGATGGTGGCGATGGACGCGGTGGCGCGCCCGGCGCTACACCATCCTGGACAATTCGCCACTGATCTGTTTCGCCGTTTGACGCACCAGCCTTGCGCAGAGCTCGTGGCGCCGAGCGTCGTGCCGGTACACCGGCATGCTGATGCTGACCGCTCCGATCGGTTCCCCCGAACGATTGAAGATCGGGCTGCCGAGACAGCGGATATCCGGTTCGTTCTCCTCGTCATCGAACGCGAACCCTTGCTCGCGCGTCCGCTTCAACTCATCGAACAGCGCTTCGGGTGTCGTGAACGTCTTGGCGGTATGGCGTCTCAGATCCAGGCTCTTGATGACTTCCAACAGCCGCTGGTCTGGCAGACCAGACAGCCACGCCTTACCCACGGATGTCGAGTGAAGTTCAACCTGGCCGCCAATGCTGGTTTTCATCTGAACCCTGCTGGAGCCCACCAACTTGTCTATGTAGACCATCCGGTTGTTGCTGGGCACCGCAAGGTGAACCGCCTCATCGGTTGCGTCGCGGAGCGAAACCAGAAAATCCCTGGCGATCGTCCGCAAGTCGGAGTCCTCCCAGGTCTTGGCAGCAAGCTGGAGGAGGCGCGGCCCCAAGCGGAACGTTCCACCCTCTCCCGACTGTGTGATGAGTCCCTCCGCCGTGAGCGCCGAAACGAGACGGTAGACCGTCCCCCGGGGAAATGGCGCGCACTTTGTCAGTTGGGCAATGTCCAAGGTTCCAGGGGCATCCGCGATGATCTGCAGCACCGTGATGAACTTCGAGAACGAGGCCGCTCCCTGCACGTGAGTAGAAGCTCTCTCATCGGCTTCGTCCTGGAGCTCACTTAGGCCCATGGCGCATCTCCTTGCAAGCTTGACAACGAAACATGGTGGTACTACACGCTTTTGGACAAGCTGTCCATATTGTAGTCAGCGTCGTAGTTTCGGTTCTAGCCGTGTGATCGAGGAGGATCAACGGCAAACGCACTTGTGGCGAATTTGAATGCATCGGGACGTCCGTATCTTCCGCGAGAGGGTATGGGAATTTCTGTGGGAGAGGAAGCAGATGACCAAAAAAGGATACTGGGTTGCAATGGTCGATATCGCGGACCATGAGGGCTATAAAGAATACATTGCCTTGAACAAGGCAGCATTCGACAAATACGGGGCGTCCTTCGTCGTTCGCGCGGGAACGAGCCAGGTCATGGAGGGCCCTCACGCGAACCGCCTGGCGGTCATCGAGTTCAGGGACTACGAGACCGCTCTCGCCTGCTACAACTCTCCAGAGTATCAGACGGCGATCAAGGCCCGCGAGAAGCATGCCAAGGCACATCTGGCCGTGGTGGAAGGTGTCTGACACCGGAAGCTCGCCCGGGACCTCCTACTGGTTGGAGGGATCGTTGGCTTTACCCCTGCGCTGTTCGACCGGATGAGCAGGACAGGCCTTCATCACGCGATTGGGTGTTTCTACCCCATCAGCATGCTGGAGGCTCCCTGCTCACGGTCTGCGGATTCTCGTCAGAGTGCCGCAAGGATCGATGCATGCGCGCACAACCTTTTGGGAGCAGTTATGACCACGCCGTTACAGTGGCTTTTCAAGGCTTTTGACGTCTTCGTCGTCGTCGGCATGGCCGTCATCAGCATCCTAATCTTTACAAATGTCGTGCTACGCTACGGCTTCAGCTCAGGCATTCCGTTTGCCGTTGAAGTCTCCCGTGTGGTCCTCGTCTGGATCATCTTTATGGGATCCGTGGTGGCCCTAGCCAAGGGCGCGCATCTCGGCGTCGACTCATTGGTGGTCCGGTTGCCTCGCAGGGCGCGCTTCGTCTGCTTTCTTGTTTCGTATGGCTTGATGCTTTGGTGCTGCTGGCTCCTGGCACAAGGCAGCTGGTCACTCACCGTGATCGAATGGGGCAACGTCCAAGCACTGTCGGGAATTCCCGTCGGGGCCATCTACGCCGCGGGTATTACCGCTGCCATCATGATGGCTCTGATCCTCCTTCTTGATCTGTGGCGCTCGCTGCGCGGCATCCTGCCCGCCCCGTGGTCGGGAGCAGAGATCGATGTGCCGCCACCGGCCGTGTCCCCCGCGCTAGTTTCGGAGAAAACACCGTGAGCGGCTTGGTCTTCATAGGTTCACTCCTCGGTGCAATGGGCATCGGGATTCCAATCGCCTTCGCCCTGATGCTGTCGGGCGTCGCGATGATGATGCTGATGGGAAATCTGGATGCACAGATTCTGGCGCAGAGGCTGGTCAATGGCGCTGACAGCTATCCGCTGATGGCGATCCCGTTCTTTCTCATTGCCGGCGAGCTCATGAACGCCGGCGGCCTCTCCCGCCGCATCGTGAACGTGGCCCTGGCGCTCTTCGGTCACATACGTGGCGGCCTCGGTTACGTGGTCATCGGCACGGGCTTGCTGATGGCCAGCCTCTCCGGATCGGCAATCGCGGATACGGCGACGCTTGCCGTCATGCTGATCCCTCTTATGCGCGATGCGGGCTACAGCATGAGTCGCGCCTCGGGCTTGATGGCGGCGACGGGCATCATTGCCCCCGTGATCCCGCCCTCTGTCGGATTCATCATCCTGGGCGTCACCGCAAACATTTCCATCGTCGGCTTATTCCTCGCCGGAATCGTGCCAGGGATCCTGATGGGGCTGAGCCTAGTGGTGACTTGGTGGATCGTCTCCAGAAAGGAAACGTCGGCGGTCCAGCCCAAACTCCCGCGCAGGGACATCCCGAAAGCCATTCTGACCGCCGGTTGGGCGTTGATGCTGCCGGTGATTATCCTGGTCGGACTGCGGTTCGGCATCTTCACCCCCACGGAGGCCGGCGTCGTTGCAGCCTTCTATGCACTGTTCGTGGGGCTGGTTGTTTATCGGGAGCTGACGCCGCGGCTGCTCTTTGACGCGCTGCTCGACGCCGGTCGAATGACGGCAGTAATCATGCTGCTGGTGGCAGCCTCCGTGGTCACCGGCTTCATGATGACGATCGCCAGTCTGCCCGCCCAGCTCGTTACTCTCCTCAGTCCTTTCATCGATATGCCGATCCTGCTGATGGCCATGATCGTTCTGGCGATCTTTGTCATCGGCATGGTGCTCGATTTCGCACCTTCGATCACCATACTGGTACCCATCCTCATGCCGCTCGTAACGGCGGCCGGGATCGACCCGATCTATTTTGGGGTCATGTTCATCATGACCGCCGCGGTCGGCATGATTACGCCCCCTGTCGGAACTGTCCTCAACACGGTGTGCGGAATCAGCAAAGTTTCAATGGGGTCGGCCCTGAGAGGTGTGTGGCCTTTCCTTCTGGCCGAGATGGTCCTCATCGTGCTGCTGGTTCTGTTCCCGGCATTGGTGACCGTGCCAGCGGGCTGGTTCCATTGAGAATCCCAACCGTGGAGGAGTTAGGCTGAACATTCGACGATGGCTTTGCCGCCCATGCGAGCAGGGCCTCAACGACGACGTCGGCGGGGCCCTGACGCGGGAGGAGTTGCAGCCGCTGGCGCAGGCCAATGTCGAATCGCGGCATAAGTTCGAGTTCTTCACCTACCTCGGGCTGACCGAGGTCGACGAGGTGTACGGTGTCCAAGCGGGAAGCAGAAAGCGTGCCCTGTGGTTTTCAAGCGTCATAGAACGGTACTTTCCCGAGGCGGCGGGCGTAGGCTTGGGTTGGGTGTGTAGGTGAGGGTAGGTCGGCAAGGCAGCGCTCCAAATGCCTGTTCCGTGTGGGTTCGCAGAGGCGCGGCGGCCTGCGTCCTGGCGGTAGTGGCCGCGTGTACCTCCACTGGTGATTATCTTGGAGACGTTGCCGCGCGGCCGGATGCCCTGGACAAGGTCGCGAACGCAGATTTGAGTGCGCGCAAGCCTTCCGGCGGCGGTTTTCTGTCGAGGCTCGGCTTCGGCCGCACGCAGAACAACCGGCAGGGTGAAGTATACTACGGATACCAACAGCAGCTGACTGCCGGCGAGCGCAAGTCGCTCGAGCGGCTGAGCGGCGAAAAGTTCGAGGTCAACCTCGAGGAGGCCGAGATCAAGGTCGCGGCCCGCACGGTGCTGGGCGAGGTGCTGGGGATCAGCTACTCGCTCGACCCCAGAATCGCGGGCAAGGTATCGATCACGACGTCGAAGCCTACGCCGGCCGCGGAAATCCTCACCATGTTCGAGTCCGCGCTGCACAGCAGCGGCGTGGCCATGATGCGCGAAAGCGACCGTCTGCGGCTGATACCTGCGAACGAAGCGTTCGGAGCCGCCCAACTCGATCCGGGCACCACCATCCAGCCTGGCTACGCCGTCACGGTGTTTCCCCTGAAAAACGTTTCCGCCAGCACGATCCTGCCGCTGCTCGAAAACTTCGTCGCCCGTCCCGGCATGGTGCGCGAGGATCCCAGCCGCAACGCGTTGATCTTCCAGGGGACGGCGGCGGAGCGGACTGCGGCGATCGAAGCAGCGCGCTCTTTCGACCAGGACTGGCTGGCCGACCAGTCAGTTGGCATTTTCCCTGTCAACAATTCCAGCGCCGCCACCATGATGCCCGAGCTGACCCGCGTGCTCGACATCGGGGAGGGCGGTCGCGGACGCAACACGATCAGGGTCGAGCCGATCGAGCGCAGCAATGCGATTCTGGTGGTGGCGAAGACGCGCAACCAGTTGCAGCGCGCGGCGAGCTGGATCGAGCGGCTCGACCGGATCGACGCGTCTGCCTCCAATTTGCGGGTGTACAAGGTCCAGCACCTGGAGCCACGGCGCCTTGCATCGATGGTCAACGAAATATTCAACGGCGCCCCGGCATCGTCGGCTTCGGAAGACCCGGCCTCGCAGTTTCCGCCCGGCTCGCAGGCCGACGGCCAGAATCAGGGCGCAAACGGTTCGCAGGCGGCCACTGCGACGCCGGATCAGCGCATGGCGGATAGCCTGCCGGCCCCCGCTGGCGAAACCGACCAGCCTATCCCGGGCGGTGGTGGGTCGCAAAGCGGCGTGCGCATCGCCGCGAACCCGGAAAACAACACCATTCTCATCTACGGGCGGCCCGACCAGCAACGGCTGATCGAACAGGCGATCACCGCACTCGACAGGCCGCAAGAGCAGGTCGCTATCGAAGCGACGATAGCCGAGGTCACCCTGACCAACGAGCTGCGCTATGGCGTGCAGTTCTTCCTGAAATCCAATGATATCGGCGTGGGCGGCAACCACGGATCGGTCGGTCTGTTCCAGGAAGCCAGCAAGGCCGTGCTGTCGCGAACGCTTCCGGGCTTCAACCTGCTGCTTGGCCCCGACACCGAGCCGCGCGTTGTCATCGATGCGCTGCGCGGCGTTACCGAGGTCAAGGTGCTTTCCTCGCCCTCGGTGGTGGTGCTCGACAACAAACCCGCCTTGCTGCAGGTCGGTGATGAAATACCGATCGTCACCCGCACCGCGCAGTCCGTCACCGATCCCGAAGCGCCGGTCGTCAACAACGTCGAGTTCCGCGATACCGGCGTGATCCTGAAGGTTCTGCCCCGGATCACCGGGAACGGCACGATCAGCCTCGTCATCGAACAGGAGATCAGCTCGGTCCAGCGCAGCCAGGCCCAGTCCCTGACGCCGACCATATCGCAACGAAAGGTCAGCTCGACCGTATCGGTCACCAGCGGCCAGACCGTGATGCTCGGCGGACTGATCAGCGAACGCCAGCAGCGCGGCCGCGACGGTGTGCCGGTGCTTGGCGATCTGCCCGTCATCGGCGACGCCTTCCGGAGCAACCAGAACTCCGCGACGCGGACGGAGCTGATCATCCTGATCCGGCCTCAGGTCATGAAGGACGGCATGGATGCGCAACATGTGGCGGAGGAGATGCGGTCGCAATTGCGGCTGATGAACGAGCCATCCAGAAACGTGCCGCTTCGGCGGCCGGCCAAGACGATGATCGAATGAAGATTCTGAGGGCGCGGCGTCGGTCTACCGCCGCCGTCGCAGTCGCGCTCGCCGCCGCTACCGTGCCGGCTGTCATGGGAAGCCCCGCATTCGTCGTCGCTTCGGCGCTTGCGCTATGCCTTCTGGCCGCGGCAATCGCGGTCCATGATCTTGCGTCTTTGCTCATTCCTGACCGCTACACGGCCGGCATCTTGGTCGTCGCGCTCGCCGACTGGTGGTTTGAGGCGAGCGATTTCGCCGCGCTGGCCTGGCGCATCGGGCCGGGGGGCGTCCTGATGCTCCTGCTGTGTCTGTTCGACGTCACGTATGGGAGGCTGCGCGGCCGCGACGGCATAGGCTTCGGCGACATCAAGCTGATCGGTGTATCCACCGTCTTGGCCGGGCTGGCCGGCGTCGGCGCCCAGATCCTGCTTGCTTCGGTCGCGGCTTTCATCTTCAGCATCATCCGCGCGGTTCGCTTGCGCCGCCCGCTCCGTGCCGCGGCGCGCGTTCCGTTCGGAACGTTCCTCGCGCCGGCACTGGTCATCATCTGGGCGTGGCTGCCCGCCGCATGGTGATCACATTGCTTGAGCCGGGGAGCGAAGTCTTGATTTCGACGCGATCGTGGCGTCACCTTTCGTGGCGAAGCATGGGGCCGAAATGGGTCTTGCGGCAGTGGGCATGAACTCGGCAACGACCCGGCGAGGTGCAATCCTCGTCAGCGTCCTGTGGATCATGATTTTTCTGGGATTCCTTGCCGTCATACTTCGCGTGCAGATGACCGGGGTCGTGGCCAGTGTGCGCGTCACGGAAGACAAGGCGTCGGCGCGCATTCTGGCGGAAGCCGGGCTGTCGCAGGCCGCGGCCGAGATCCGCGCTGGCCCGCCCGACAGTGTGGGCAAGCTGAGCGATCAGATTTCGTCCACGATCACCCTGCCGGCCGGGGTCGCTTCCATCTCTGCGAGAAATGAAGCATTGCGGATCGATCTCAACACCGCCGAGCGGCCGCTGATCGTTGGCGCGTTGCGAGCCGCCGGCGCCGCTCCCGGAACCGCGGAGGATCTGGCGACAAAGATCATCGGCCACCGCGCCCGGCCGACTCCGGCGAACGGACAGCCGGCCGGTTCCGCTCCGCAGCAGGCTGGAAACGACACAAAGCTGTTTCAGACGGTCTCCGAATTGGCCGCCTTCCCGGGAATAACGCCCGACATGGCCATCGCCATCGAACCCTATGTCACCGTCTCCTCCGGATTGGCCGGCGTTCGCCTGGAAGCGCTCGATGATGGACTGCTGGGCGACATTCCTGGCCTGCCGCCGTCGGTGCGAAAGGCGATCAAGGATTTCCACGCCGGCCGTCTGTCGCGCGAGCAACTCGATCAGTCGCTGGCGGGGGTGACCTTCAACACACTGAAGCCGGCACCGAGCTGGCGCGTCGATCTCAGGACGACCCTGCGGTCCGGCTACAGCGAATCTTTCGAGGCATTGATACTTGTATCGAACGCGGACGAGGCACCTTACAGAGTGCTTGACTGGCGTCGCGCGGCAATTGAGCTGGAATGAATGCCCGTGGATGGGGCGCGACTGGTCTCAGCAGGAGTGCCAGGCCAGCCTGGCACTCCCAGCGGAATATCCCGACCGCGGAGCATCAGAGCCCCCCGGACACCGTGATCAGGGTGCCTGTCATGAACCCCGCGCCAGGAGACGCAAGCATCAGGGCCGCGCGCGCGATGTCTTCAGGCTCCGCGATGCGCCCCATGGGGGTTGCCGCCGCAATCCTGGCTGGTCGCTCGGGGTTTCCGCCTTGTGTGTGTATCCGCGTGTTGGTGGTCCCGACACGTATGGCATTCACACGGATGCCCTCCGGCGCCAGTTCTTTCCCCGCGCCGATGGAGATGGATTCCACTGCACCCTTGCTTGCGGCATAATGCACATATTCGTTCGGGCTGCCGAGGAAGGCGGCGAGCGAAGACATGTTGATAATCGTCCCGCCTCTGCCGCCCTTGCGGTTGGACATGCGTTTCGCGGCTTCCTGTATACAGTACATGACGGCGAAGACGTTGGTCCTGAAGGTGTTTTCCAGCACCGCGGGCTGCAACTCATCGATTCTGCAGGCTTTCCCAATGATCCCGGCATTATTGACCAGGCAGGTCACTCGCCCCAGTGCATCGTCGCAGGCACTGAACAGGGCCTCGATGTCCTCCCTCTTGCCCACGTCTCCCTGTACCGCGATGGCGCGGGCGCCTGCGGCGTTGCAGTGCTCAACGACTTCGGATGCAGCGGCAGCATCCGAAAGATAGTTTATGCAAACATCGTAGCCTTCAACGGCGAACAGCCGCGCCGTTGCGGCACCGATGCCGTGGCTTGCGCCCGTTACGATCACGATCGGTCTCACGGAATTACCTCCTCGCTCCTCCTTTGAGGGCATTCGCAGCCTAGAAAACGGTCTCAAGGATCGCGGCGTAGTCTTCCTTGGTCAGCGAACGTGGATTTGTGGGATGGCTGTGGTCTGCAATGGCTCGCTCACACACCCAATCGATGACGTGCCGGGGAACCCCCAGTTCGGACAATCTGGGCGTAATGCCAAGACTACGGTTCAACCCGTCCAGTGCATCTGCGAGCGTTGTATGTTCAAGTCCCGCCAGGCGCTCGAGGTAGTCGACCTTCTGAGCCACGGCTTGAACTTCCACGTTCCACCGAAGGACGGTCGGCATCAGGATGGCGTTGAGCGTCCCATGATGGAGCTTAGCCTCCTTGAGACCGCCCAATGCATGGCTAAGCGCATGGACGGCGCCAAGCCCCTTCTGAAACGTCATGCCCCCTTCGAGGGCACCCATCATGAGTTCGGTCCGCGCCTCCGCGTTCGCGCCGTCTGCGTAGGCGACAGGCAAAGCCTTCCATATCCGTTGGAAGCCGTCGGTGGCAATTGCCTCGGCAGGCGGATTATAGCGGGGGGAAAGATACGTCTCGATACAATGCGACAGTGCGTCGAGCCCTGTCGAGGCCGTCAGAGCCGGGGGGAGCCCCATCGTCAACCCCGGGTCACAGATCGCCCTGCGCGGGATGAGGTGCGGGCTGATAAATCCGAGCTTCCGGCCGTCATCCAGTGTGATCAGTGCCGCGCGTCCAACTTCGGACCCCGTACCCGCCGTTGTCGGGATGGCCACAAGCGGCGCTACCGCGCCGGTGATGCGTGCCAGCCCGCCCAGGATCGCTGCATAACGCTCAAGTTCACCATCGTGCGTGGCAAGCAGCGCCACGCCCTTTGCCAGGTCGATCGGAGAGCCTCCGCCAATCGCCACTACCCCATCGCAGCCGCCTTGCCTGTATAGCGCGAGACCGGCAGCAACTGCGCTCTCAGTCGGGTTGGAGGGAACGTCCAGGAAGATCGGCGCTGTTCTCAGGAACTCGAATACCGGACGCTCAAGCAAACCAGCGGATTTGATGCCGTGATCGCTGATCACCAAAGGGCGGGACACGCCGAGTTCGCCCAAAATTTCCGCCAGTGACTCGGCCGCTCCAAGCCCGAAATTGATATTTGTAAGGTAGTTTATGTTGTTCACGCTGCCACTCTCCTTGACATTCCGCACATGCATCGCTGCAGCCACCGCCTGGCATTCGGCACATTCGTGCAGCCGGTGAATGCGAACGCGCGACCTTTTTGGAATCGCTTAGTCCATAATATGGACAATATGCCCAAGCATTGGGTGGAACTGCACACTTGTCAAGCTCCCCCTTTTGGTTGCGGCGTTCCCGCCGCCTGTCGGTAGCTAATCAAGTTGTCCGGTTTGGTAGCACATGATCTGTCCGCTTCTGTTTTGGCGTCGAAGCGGTTC
>NZ_VFWB01000025.1:0-11045 GCF_006442375.1 Mesorhizobium sp. B2-2-4
CCAGGACGGCGGAAGGCCCGCCGTCAACTGGAGATCGGCTGTTAGTTGTTGCCGAAGAGGTTGCGATCGGCACCCTGGACAGGCGTCTGGGCAGCCGGTTCCGACTTCTTGGTCGAAGCGGTGTACGAGCTGTCGACGGCGGTGGCCGCAGGGGCATTCGAACCATAATGGTCGCTACTAGCGAAGGCGCTGCCGGAAACAGCCAGAAGGGCGGCGGCAGTGAGAATGATCTTTTTCATTTTTTGATACTCCAGTATTTTTCCGTCCGTCTAGCGGCGTGTCTTGGGAGGAAATCGCGTCGTTCGGACAGCCCCGATGTGGGAAAGCCATACCGCCATTTCCAATCACGAAGTTTTTCCGTGTGGACCAAGTTTCCACCACTTGAAATTGTGCCAGGGCCTTCTACATTCGTTTTTTCCATTTGTTATCAAATAGTTATTCTAACAGACGGCGCGATCACCAACTGTGTCGAAGGCCCAGTGTTCACACCGTCCTGCACGCATCGTCAACAGAAACGAACCGTTCGGTTCGATTTTAGAGGGCGCTAATAGTCACTTTTCGAAACCGTTAACCTTTTTTGCCTCCGCCACGAGACGGAATCCGAGGCGGCGACCTGAGGCTTTCTGCCCCTGCAACGGCGGCCGCACCGTTTTCAGTGCGTGTCGCGCGGCATGGATGCGATGTCGTTTTCATGCCGACGACAAGCCGGCGATCATGGTTAGATCCTGCCATCTCAGGTGCCGCCGCGTGACGACGAGGCGGAGAATTGGGAAGCCGGTCAGAATCCGGCGCTGCCCCCGCAACGGTGGTGGAGTTCAGGTCGCAACGGGAGACCACTGGGCAAAGGCCTGGGAAGGTGTCGCGACAGTCCGCAAGGACAGCTCCAGAGCCCGGAAACCAGCCTGAGATGTTGGACTCGACTGATCGCGGCGGGCGGTCAAGAGGCGGATGGTGCATGTCCGGCGCAAGCCGGCGCGCGGCTTGATCCTTCCTCTCTCCCCTCCGTTCAGTCCTTCGATGCGAGGACAGGACTTCAATGCGAGGACAGGACATGGATGCGCGCAACGACATGCTGAAACGGCTGCAAGGCCGCAGGGACGGCTTCTCGCTCGAGCAGCCCTTCTATACCGATCCCGACTACTTCAAGCTCGACATGGAGCTGATCTGGTACCGCGACTGGCTGTTCATCGGCCATGATTGCGAACTGCCCCGGCCCGGCAGCTTCATCACCGTGCAGATCGGCGACTATCCTGTGGTGCTGGTGCGTGACCAGAAGGGCAACATCAACGCCTTCCACAATTCTTGCCGCCATCGCGGCAGCCGCGTCTGCAACACAGACAAGGGCACGGCGGCGAAGCTCGTCTGCCCCTACCATCAGTGGACCTATGAACTGGACGGCAGGCTGCTGTTCGCCAGGCAGATGGCCGAGGGTTTCGACAAGAGCCAGTTCGGCCTGAAGCCGGTCGCCTGCGAAAGCGTCGGCGGCTACATCTTCATTTGCCTCGCCGACGAGCCGGCGGATTTCGCGCCGATGCGGACGATGATCGAACCCTATTTGCTGCCGCATCGGCTGCGCGAAGCAAAGGTCGCCTTCGAGAGCACCATCGTCGAGAAGGGCAATTGGAAGCTGGTCTGGGAAAACAACCGCG
Organism: Mesorhizobium sp. B2-2-4; assembly: GCF_006442375.1. Lineage (NCBI taxonomy): Bacteria > Pseudomonadati > Pseudomonadota > Alphaproteobacteria > Hyphomicrobiales > Phyllobacteriaceae > Mesorhizobium > Mesorhizobium sp. B2-2-4. The sequence continues at coordinate 1,650 of NZ_VFWB01000025.1, forward strand.
AATGCTATCATTGCGCCGGCAACCATCCGGAGCTCTGCAAGACCTTCCCGGAGGCGCCGACCGTGACCGGCGTACAAGACGCCGACAGCGACCCGGAGATGCTGGCGCACTGGGCCAAGTGCGAGGCGGCAGGCCTGCCGAGCAGGTTCCGCATCGACCCGGCCGGACAGTACCGTGCCACCCGCGCGCCGCTGCTGCGCGATGCCGTCAGTTATACGATGACGGGAAAACGCGCGGTCAAGAAGAACCTGTCCGACGGCGTTGCCACCGACCGCATCGGCTCCTTGCTGCTCTATCACTATCCGACGACCTGGAACCACATCCTTGGCGACCACGCCGTCACGTTCCGCGTGCTGCCGATCAGCGCCACCGAGACCGCGGTGACGACCAAATGGCTGGTTCACAAGGACGCGGTCGAGGGCGTCGACTACGACCTTGCCGAACTCACCCATGTCTGGACCGAGACCAACGGCCAGGATCGTCGCATCGTCGAGGAAAACGCCTTCGGCATCCTGTCGCCGGCCTATGAACCCGGCCCCTATTCCGAACTGCACGAAGGCGGCGTCATCCAGTTCGTCGACTGGTACGCGCGTTTCATCGGTCCGCGCCTCGCCGAAGACGGCCGGCCGGCCCTGCGCAGCGTTGCTTGAGAGGTAAGGGATGAATGCGATGACGTATCTCGGCCTCTATCGCCATCTCGATCAGATGGCGCCCTGGAACGACAGGCTCCAGGTGCTGGAAGTGATCGGCGTGAGCGACGAGGCGCCTGATGTAAAGACCTTCACCTTCCGCTCCGACAACCAGACCTGGTTCCGCTACAAGCCGGGCCAGTTCGTGACGCTGGAACTGCCGACAGCGGATGGGCCCCTGATGCGCACCTACACGCTGTCGTCTTCGCCCTCGCGGCCGTTCTCGATCGCGGTGACGGTGAAGGCGCAGGCCGGCAGCACCGGCACGCGCTGGATGTTCGACCATTTGAGGCCTGGTTCGCACGTCAAGGCGTATGGGCCGGCCGGAGACTTTTCGCTGCACAGCCACCCGGCAGCCAAATATCTGTTCATCTCGGCCGGCTCCGGCGTGACGCCGATGATGTCGATGCTGCGCTGGCTGAACGACTGCGCGCCATGGACCGATGTCGGCTTCGTCAACTGCGCGCGCCGGCCCGAAGAGATCATCTTCCGCAAGGAGCTGGAATTGCTCGGCAGCCGCATGCCCGGCCTGTCGCTCGGCTTCATGATCGAGGAGCGGTCGAGCCGGGAGGGCTGGTTCGGCCATATGGGCCGCATCGACGCCATCCGGCTGCCGCTTTTGGCGCCCGATTTCCGAGAGCGCGAAATCTTCTGCTGCGGCCCCGATCCCTTCATGCGTGCCGTGCGCGGCATGCTCGAAGCCGCCGGCTTCGACATGGCGAAATACCATCAGGAAAGCTTTGCAGCGCCTCTGGCGGAGGAAATCCCGGCGCCGTTCGCCTCGCCGACCGGAGACGGCGCAGCCATTCCTGTCGAAGCCGCGACGCCGATCCGGTTCTCGATTTCGGATGTCGATGCCGCATGCGTCGCCGGCCAGACGGTGCTGCAGACGGCGCGCGCCTCGGGAGTCAGAATCCCCGCCGCGTGCGAATTCGGCCTGTGCGGAACCTGCAAGGTCAAGAAGCTCTCGGGCGAGGTCGAGATGAGCCACAATGGCGGCATCCTCGATCACGAGATCGAGGACGGCTTCATCCTCGCCTGCTGCTCCAAGCCGCTTTCGGCGCTTGACATCGAGGCGTGACCGGCGGCGCTCGGCGGTCTGCAACGCCGCTTAAAGCGCGTCGCATGAGCCCATTCGATGCGACACGCTTTGGAGCGAAATCCGACGGCCATTCAGGGAGTGATCAGCGTCACAGAAGGGAAATAAGTCCGGTAGCGGCCGATATCACGCGTCAGCAGCGGAAGGCGTCCGACGGCTGCGTGGGCGCCGATGAAAAAGTCAGGCAGCACGCCGGTCCTGGATCCTCCCGATCTACGATATTGTGTAAATGCTTTTCCGGCAAGGAAGAGGGCTGCTCTTGGCATCGGAACCATTTCTAGACCGGCCGCCTCGACAAACGCCTCGAGATCCTCGATGCGTGCGTAGCGGACGGCAAGCTCGGCATAGACCGCATCATTGATCAACAACGGCCCATCAAGGCTCGCTGCCTCGAGATGGGCGATCGACCAATCCGCCCAGCTCGAATCGTCCGTAACAACGTCGAGCAGAACGTTGGTGTCGACGAGCGTCACCGTTCGGAACGCGTCAGCGCCATGATCGCGTCCGTCGTGAGCCCCTCGCCGGCATGACCTCGCAACCTGGCGAAGCGGCTCGCCGGCTGCTTTTTGTCAGCACGGGTCAGCACCACGCTGCCATCGGCAGCGCGCCGGAAATCGACCTTGCTTCCCGGGACGATCTCCAGGAGATCGCGAACCGGTTTGGGGATGGTCACTTGTCCCTTCGCTGTAACGGTCGTCGCCATCTTCGTTCCTCGGTAATACCATGTCTCCCGAAGGTATTACCTTGCGGTTCGAATTTCAAGGCCTGAAGCGTCAATCCCCGGCCGGGAGGCGGGCTCGTCGACCGACAAGCCCGCCATCCCTGCATTCATGTCAACGCGATGTCTCAGCCATTGGCGAAGGGCACGGCGACATAGATCTGGGCATCGCCTCGTTCCACCAGCAGCAGCACCGATTTGCGGCCTGACTTGCCGGCCTGCGCGATCGCCTGCGTGGCCTGCCTGGCGCTCTTCACCGGCATCTGGTTGACGGCGATAATGATGTCGCCGGGCTGGACGCCGGAAGCCGCCGCCGCCTTGTTGGGATTGACCGCGGCGACCACCGCGCCACGCTGGTTGTCGGGGAGGTTCATCTGCTGGCGAATATCGGGCGTGATGTCCATCAGGCCGAGCCCGATCGCCGGCAGGCGGGCGCCCTGCCCGTTTCCCGGCGCGCCGGAATCACCAGATACCGACGCGGTCTGCGCATCGTCGCCATTGCGGCCGACGTCGACGGAAAGCTGCATGGTTTTGCCATTGCGCCAGACGTCGAGCGTTTCCTTCTTGCCGGGCGAGACATCGGCGACGGCACGCGACAGGTCCTTGGGGTCCTTTATCTCCTGGCCGGCGAAGCCGGTGATGAGGTCCCCCGTCTGGATGCCGGCCGCGGCCGCCGGCGAGCCCTCGGTGACCGAGGAGACCAATGCGCCGCCGGGGTGATCGAGACCTATGGCACTGGCAACGTCCGGGGTCACCGGCTGGATCTGGACGCCAAGATAGCCGTATTCGATTTCGCCGCCCTTCATCAGCTTGGCGACCACCTTTTGCGCCTGGTCGGACGGAATGGCGAAGCCAACGCCGACGCTGCCGCCATTCGGCGAATAGATCGCGGTGTTGATGCCCACGACGTTGCCGCTCACATCGACCAGCGGACCGCCAGAGTTGCCGTGGTTGATCGGCGCATCGATCTGGATGAAATCGTCGAACGGCCCGCTGTGGAGATCGCGGCCGCGCGCCGAGACGATACCTGAGGTGACCGTGGTGCCGATGCCGAACGGATTGCCGAAGGCCAGCACTTGATCGCCCGGCATCAACTTATCAGAATCTCCCCATTTTACCGTCGGCAGGGGCTTGTCGGCCTTGATCTTGATCACCGCAAGGTCGTTCTTGGCGTCGCGGCCGACCAGCTTGGCGGGAAGCTCTGAACCGTCGTCAAGCGTCACCTTGATCGAGCTCGCGCCGTCGATGACATGGTTGTTGGTGACGATGGTGCCGTCGGCGCCGACGATAAAGCCGGATCCGAGCGCTTCGGCGCGCTGCGACTGCTGCGGCGGCGCTTTCGGCCCGGGCACGCCCTGGTCGCCGAAGAACTGGCGGAAATAATCGTCGAAAGGCGAGCCGCCGCCGTCCAGGGGCGAGGCATCGCTCATGGCGTCCGGTTGCCCCTTCATGACGGTCGTAACCGTCACCACGGCCGGCTTGTCGGCTGCCACGATGGGGGCAAAGGAGCCGTTCGGGGCCGCTACGCCGGCTACGGGAGTCTGTGTCGTACCGACGGCGTTGCGGACGTCGTTCGGGCTTTCGGCGAAGGAGGCCACGATAGGAGAAATGATCAGCGCAGCGCCCAGCAGGGCCGCGACGCGATGTCTACGAAGAATGCTTATGGGTGACATGGTCGTTCTGTCCGGGCGAGAGTTGAACCTGGGCCGCGGATGGTTCGGGGAAAAACACCCGTCGGCTGTCGACAGCCGGATTGCCTGTCTCGCCGCGCATGGCAGCCGGCCGGATCGACAAACCAGCATCTAGGGCGCGGATTGGCCCGATTTAGGGTTTTCGGGCGACCTTACGAAGATTTAATTTTAGAGCCGGCTTATGGACCAGCCGCTCGGCTGAGATAGGCCGAGGCGATCTCGCGCATGCGCTCGCCGTCGAAACTCGGGCCGTGACCGCCATGGCCGATGCGGATCGGCAGGTCGAGCAGACGCCGCATGGTGAGGCGATAGGCCGACTTGTCGGAGTCTGGCAGGTCGTCGATCAGCCGGTCGTCATAGATGGCGTCGCCGCTGAAGAACAGGCCGTCTGCTTCGTCGAACAGCGCGATCGAATCCGGCGAATGCCCGGGCAGATGCAGCACGCGGAAGCGGCGGTCGCCGAGATCGACGACATCGCCCTCGTCGAGGGTGCGCGTCAGCGGCGCTGGCGGGATCTTGTAATCCGCAGCCTTCCAGCCCGGTGCCGGCAGTCGCGAGACGGCGCCGTCGAGGTCGTGGAACATGTAGGCGTAGGTCGCCGCCTCATCCATGTTCTCGAACTGCGCGGCACTCACCCTGGGTCCCGCGCGCAGCGCGAATTCATGCAGCGAGCCGACATGATCGAGATGGATGTGGGTGGCGACGACGATGAGCGGTTTGCCGGCCCGGGTTTCGATCTCCGGCGCCAGCGGGCAGATGCCCATGCCGGTATCGACCAAAAGGTCGGCGTCGCGGCCGGTGAGATGCCAGATGTTGGCGCGCACATAGTCATGCACGAACGGCTCGGTCAGCATCGTCGTCTTCTCGTCGACGATGCTCCTGCTGAACCAGTTCTCCATCAGAAGCGGCCCGGCATCAAGCGTGAGCCCGGCATCAGGTGTGAGCCTCGCATCAGGTGTGATCCTGGAATCAAGTATGGTCCCGACATCAGACGAAGGGCTTTCCGACCTTGTATTTTTCCGGCACCAGCCGCTTCAGGTAAGCCATGCCGGCGTCGGACAGATGGTTGGCGTCCGGCTTCATGAAGTTCTCGGGCATGTGACGGGTCTTGCCGGCCACGTTCTTCAGCGGCACCTTCTTCAGCACGGTTTTGGTGCCGTCATATTGCAGCGCCACGGAGCCGCCGCCCTGTTCGGCCACGGTGACCGCGAAAGCTCCCGCGTCGAACGCCTCCTGCGCGTCGACGGCGCTGATGGCGCCGACATAGCCGCGCGGCATGTAGCCCAGCGCATCGACGCGGGCGCGCTTGCCCGGCAGCCCTTCGGCGAGCGCCCGCTCGAGTGCCGCCGGCAGGTCGCTGCCCGATAGCTTGACATTGCCATGCTGGTCGCGCTCCAGCTTCTCGGGCGGGACCAGGCTTTCAACCAGCGCCTTGCCGTCGGCGGTGCTCACCCCTTCCGAAACGGCGACGATGCAGCGCTTGTGGCGGTCGAGCGTGGCGCGCACGTCCTCGATGAAGGCTGTGGCCGAGAACGGCCGCTCCGGCACGTAGACGAGATGCGGACCACTGTCGGGATCGAGCTGCCAAGCCGCGGCCGCGGCCGTGAGGAAGCCGGCGTGCCGGCCCATGACGATGCCGACATAGATGCCGGGCAGAGCGCGGAAATCGAGATCGACGGACAGGAAAGCGCCGGCGACGAACTCGGCCGCCGAGATGAAACCCGGCGTGTGGTCGTTCTCCTCGAGATCATTGTCGATGGTTTTGGGCGCATGCACGAACGCGATCTTGCCCCCGGCGGCATCGGTCAGGATCTGCTGCGTGCCCGACGTGTCATTGCCGCCGATATAGATGAAGGCATCCGCGCCGGCCTTCTTCAGGCCGTCGAGGACGACCTCGCAATAGGCTGCATCCGGTTTGTCGCGCGTCGAGCCAAGGGCCGCGCTCGGCGTTCCGGCGATCAGCCGCAGGCGGTCTTCCGGGACGGCGGAGAGGTCGATATAATTGCCGTCGCGGATACCGCGCACGCCGTGGATGGAGCCCAGGACCTTGGCGCCGGGATGCCGCTTGCGGATCTCCAGCGTCGCCCCGACCACGGTCTGGTTGATGACGGCCGTCGGGCCGCCGCCCTGCGCGATGACGAAAGTTCCGGCCATTGGTGAAATTCTCCCGGGCGATTGAATTTCAGGCACCTTCGCCTGTCTTTGGCCATCGCGCAACGGCAGAAACGACCGGCCGCGCCAGCGGCCGCGAGGTGAGGCTTGAGCTAGACGACGACGACCGGGTTCTTCTTGGAAACGCGGCTGTAGAGGTCGATGATGTCCTGGTTGATCAGGCGCACACAGCCCGACGACATGGCCTGGCCGATGCTCCACCATTCGGGCGAGCCATGGATGCGGTAGCCGGTGTCCTTGCCGTCCTGATAGATGTAGAGAGCACGCGCCCCGAGCGGGTTGGTGAGGCCGCCGGGCTGGCCGCCCTGCCATTTTACCAATTCCGGCTTGCGGGCGATCATTTCCGGCGGCGGGGTCCAGGTCGGCCATTCCCGTCCGTACTGGATGTTGGCGCGGCCGGACCAGCGGAAGCCGTCCTTGCCGATGCCGACCCCGTAGCGGATGGCGTCGCCCCCCGGCTGGACGAGATAGAGCATGCGCTCACTGAGATGAACGACGATGGTGCCGGGCGCTTCGCCCGTCTGGTCGACGACGATCTGGCGACGGAATTCCGGCTTGATCTTGAGGTAGGGCACCTCGGGCACATTGAAGCCGCCGTCGCTCAGGGATGCGTACATCAGGTCGGGACTGGTGATGTTCTTGTCGACGCTGATGCTCGGCCGGATCGGCCGCAGCGAACCGGTGACCGTGTCGTCCAGCTCGAGCGCCGGCAGGCCGCCGCCCGAAGTCGAGCAGCCGGCGGCGCCAAGCAAGGCCAACGCCCCTGCCCCGGATAAAACGGCGCGGCGGGAGAGAAGACTGTCGGTTTCGATTGCGTCGCCGTTTCGCGGCGGCGTCAGACTTTGCGGCAACTCACGCATGTACCCAAACCCTACGCTGTCGGCGGGAAGCACGGTCCGGCCGGATGACGGGCATTTTCATCATTCATGGTTGATAAAGCGTGAAGGCCTTGCGCTGCCTGCATTTGCGAACAGGCTGGGCGCCATTGCGCCCTCTCCGGTATCGCCAACCAGCGTGCCCTGCACGAAATCACCTCGGGCGGGTCATGATCCCGGCGCCAGCGTGTCAAAAGCGGGGGCCTCCATGTGCAAGACCTGAAAGATCAACCTCGAGCTTCTCGCCGAGATCGTGAACCTGTCGGGCGGCTCGACTGACGCCGAACTGCCGTTGGCGGGGGTAGAAACAAACCGCTTTACATTCTCCTGGACCGAAGGATTTATCCTCTTCTTTGAGCTCAAAGGAGACGAGCATGTCCTTCGAAAACTGGGCCGCCTTCGCTGCCGCGTCGACCATCCTCCTAGTCATTCCGGGACCGACCATCCTTCTGGTCGTGTCCTATGCCCTCGGCCAGGGATGGCGCACCGCACTGCCGATGGCCGTCGGCGTGGCGCTGGGCGACTTCACGGCGATGACCTTGTCCATGCTGGGCATCGGCGCCCTGCTGGCAGCTTCGGCCACCGTCTTCACGATCCTGAAGCTGATCGGCGCTGCCTATCTGGTCTATCTCGGCGTAAAACTGTTCCGGGCCGGCGGCGCGCTCAAGGCCGAGCCGCGCACCGATGCCGTGTCCTCCGCCAGGATGATGGGGCATGCCTGGCTGGTCACCGCGCTCAACCCGAAAAGCATCACCTTCTTCGTCGCCTTCCTGCCGCAGTTCCTCGACCGGCACGCCGATTTCTGGACGCAGATGCTGATCTTCGAGACGACCTTCCTGGCGCTCGCCTTCGCCAATGCCTTCGGCTACGCGCTGATCGCGTCGCGAGCGCGCAACCTTGTGCGCAACCCTAGGGCGATCCGCGTCTTCAACCGCACCGGCGGCACGCTGCTGGTTGGCGCCGGCATCGCCACAGTGGCGATGCGTTCAGGGAATTGAACAAGGGGGATTCGCTCAACGCACAGCGTTAGCACTGCCCCTCACCTGCCTGCCGGCGGATGAGGGGCGGCGTCGACTTTACGCACGAAAACAGCGCCAGCTTCGCCGTCTCACCACTTGATGCTGACGCCGAGATTGCCCTCAAGGATGCGCCGCTTGTCACCGCCGAGATTGGTGGTGTAGTCGCCGGTGGCGAAGAGGCTGACCTTGTCCGTCACCTTGGCGGTCACGCCGCCGCCGAATTCGAACGAGGTCGAGCGGCTTTCGGTCGAGATGTCGGTGGTGTCGAAGTTGACGTGATCCGTGCCACCGGAACCGTGCCAGAGATTGGCCTTGAGGTAAGGTTGCAGCACGGTGCCGTTCAATGTCGTCTCGCCCTGCAGGCGCAGGCCGAGGCGTCCGGTGACGTTGTCGTCGAGATCGAAGGAAACCGACGCGAAGCGATCCTCGGCATCGTCGAGCGATAGATGCTGCCAAATCAGTTGCGCCTGCGGTTCGAGCGTCCAGCCTTGCGCCAGCGCGATCGGGTAGCCCCCTTCCAGCGAAGCGGTGACGCCGGTTCCCTTGACATCGATGCCGATGTCGCGGGTCGAGGTCGCATCGCCGCTGAAAAAAGTGGCCATGACGACCCCGTCCAGGTACCAGCCCCCGGGACCGATACGGGTCCAGTAGCCGCCGACGCTGGTGCCGCCGAGATCGATGTCGCCGACGCCCAGATCGTTCTGCCCCAGTGCCTGGCCGCGCACATCGCCGTTCATGGTGGCATAGGCGATGAACAGGCCGGCACGATCGACGCCACCTGAAGCGGTTTCCTGGCCAAACACGTCGAAGCCGCCCTGGAACCCGAACAAGGTGCCGTCGAACGACGGCGAAACCGTTCCCGACCAGCCCATCTTCGCGTCCTGGCCGAAGATACGGCCCCAGACCGGAGAGAGTTCGGTGTTTGACAACAGGCTCTGTTCGCCTCGCCGTTCATGGAAAGTGCCAAGTGTCGTCATCGCCAGATGCTCGGCCACCGGCGGAACCGCCGAATAGACCGGGACCTCGACACGGTAGAGCAGGATCTCCTCCCCTGCCGCGGGCGTCGGAAGATCGGGCACCGCAGTCGGGACTGTCTCTTATCCACATCGCCGAGCCCACGAGACCGGAGCCTA
>NZ_VFWB01000026.1:0-7552 GCF_006442375.1 Mesorhizobium sp. B2-2-4
TGAACCGCTTCGACGCCAAAACAGAAGCGGACAGATCATGTGCTACCAAACCGGACAACTTGATTAGCTACCGACACCTTGCGCTGCAGCCGTCGCGACATAAGCTGACATCATGCGTCCTTCCATCCTTGACCCGCTTTTCGTCCCGATCACGTCGCTCGCCGGTGTCGGGCCGAAGGTCGGCGCGCTGATCGAAAAAGTCGTCGCGGCCGATCTCGGCGACCGAGCGGCGCGCGCCGGCGATCTTCTGTTCGTGCTGCCGCATACCGTCATCGACCGCCGCAACCGGCCGGGCATTGCCGGCTCGGCCGAAGGCGCCATCGTCACGCTCGACCTGCGCATCGACCGCCACCAGCCGCCGCCGCGCGGCAACAGGTCGGTGCCTTACCGGGTCTACGCCCATGACGATACCGGCGAAGTGGCGCTGACCTTCTTCCACGCCCATGCTGCCTATCTGGAAAAATCGATGCCTGTGGGCGAGCATGTCGTGGTCTCCGGACGCATGGAATGGTTCAACGGGCGCCCGACCATGGTCCACCCGGATCATATCGCCTTGGCCGGCGACGCCGAAAACCTGCCGCTGGTCGAGCCGGTCTATCCGCTCACGGCGGGGCTGTCCGCCAAGGTGCTGCGCCGCGCCATCGGCCAGGCGCTCGGCCGTCTGCCGGAACTGCCTGAGTGGCAGGATGGCGCTTTCATGCGCCGCCAGAGTTTCCCGTCTTTCGGTGACGCGCTGGCCCGCATCCATCATCCCGCGGACCCGATCGATGTCGCCATCGAAGGCGCCGCATGGCGGCGCCTCGCCTATGACGAGTTGCTGGCGGGCCAGGTGTCGCTCGCCCTGGTCCGGTCGAGGGTCCGCAGGCTGTCCGGCCGGCCGCTCACCGGCGACAGCCGGATCGTCGACAAGCTGCGCGCGGCCCTGCCCTACACATTGACCGCGTCCCAGGAATTCGCGCTCGCCGAAATCAATGCAGACCTCGCCGACCCCGAGCGCATGCTGCGCCTCCTGCAAGGCGACGTCGGCTCCGGCAAGACGGTCGTTGCGCTCCTGGCCATGGCGCGTGCCGTCGAGGCTGGCGGCCAGGCTGCCCTAATGGCGCCGACAGAGATCCTGGCGCGCCAGCACGTGGCGACGATCGCCCCTTTGGCGGAACGGGCAGGCATGCGCACGGCCATCCTCACCGGTCGCGAAAAGGGCCGCGAACGCACCGAAACGCTGGCGGGACTGGCCGGCGGCGAGATCGACATCGTCATCGGCACCCACGCGCTGTTCCAGGAAACGGTGGCGTTCCACGACCTCGTCCTTGCCGTCGTGGACGAGCAGCATCGCTTTGGCGTTCACCAGCGGCTTGCCATCACCGCCAAGGGCGACGCGCCAGACATGCTGGTGATGACAGCAACCCCCATTCCGCGCACGCTGGTGCTGACCGCCTTCGGCGACATGGACGTCTCCAAGCTGACGGAAAAGCCGGCCGGCCGGCAGCCGATCCGCACCGTCACGCTGCCGCTTGAGCGGCTGGACGAACTCGTCGATCGCATGGTGGAAGCGGTGGCCGGCGGCCAGAAAATCTACTGGATATGCCCGCTTGTGGAAGAATCCGAAGAGATAAAGCTGATGTCGGCCGAGGACCGCTTTGCTTCCCTGAAGCCGCTGTTCGGCGACCGGATCGGCCTCGTCCACGGCCGCATGAAGGGCGCCGAGAAGGACGAAGCGATGCGCGCCTTCAAGCAGGGCGAGACACGTATCCTGATTGCCACAACCGTCATCGAGGTCGGCGTCGACGTGCCGGACGCGACCATCATGGTCGTCGAACACGCCGAACGTTTCGGCCTCGCCCAGCTGCACCAGTTGCGCGGCCGCGTCGGGCGCGGCGACAAGCCTTCGTCCTGTGTATTGCTCTACAAGGATCCGCTCGGCGAAACGGCCAAGCGGCGCCTGTCGGTGATGCGCGAGACCGAGGATGGCTTCGTGATCGCCGAGGAGGACCTGAAGCTGCGCGGCGAAGGCGAATTGCTTGGCACCCGTCAGTCCGGCACGCCGGGCTTCCAGGTCGCGCGCATCGAGGCGCATGCGGACCTGCTCGAAGCGGCCCGCGATGACGCAAGACTGATCCTGTCGCGTGATCCGGACCTGCAGACCGAGCGCGGCGAAGCGCTGCGCCTGCTGCTCTACTTGTTCGGCCGCGACGAGGCGGTGCGGCTCCTGCGGGCGGGATAAGGCCCGAGCGGCGGATTGGCCAGGGTGCCCGTGATCGGCTCGCCATTCAGCATCACCAGCTTCGTTTTCACCTCCGGCGCCACCAGCCCGGCCGAGACGATCAGCTTGGCGCCATCCTCGATCGTCATGTCGAGCAGCACGATGTCCGACTTCGGCACATACATCAGGAAGCCCGTCGTCGGATTGGGCGTACAAGGCATGAAGACAGCGGTCAGCGGATCGCCTTCCTGGTCAAGCTTCTGGTTGATCTCGGTTTCCTTCTCGCTGGCCACGAACACCAGCGACCACACCCCCTTGCGCGGATATTCGACCAAGCCGACCTGGCGGAACATGTCACCTTTGTTCGACAGCACGGTTTCGAAAATCTGCTTCAGCGAGCGATAGATGCCCCGCACCAGCGGCATGCGGCCAAGCAGGCGCTCGCCGAAATTGACGATGGCGCGGCCGACGATATTGGCGGTCATGAACCCGATCAGCGTGATCAGGACAAGCGCCACGATCAGCCCGAACCCCGGAACCGGGAACGGCAGATAGGTATCGGGACTGTAGCGTGCCGGAATATAGGGTTTGACCCAGGAATCCACCCAACCGATGAAGGACCACGCGATATAGGCGGTGATCGCCAGCGGCGCGCAGACGACGAAGCCTGTGAGGAAATAGTTCCTCAGCCGGGTCATGCCGGAGGTCTTGAGAGCATCTGACATGGTTCACCGGGGCGCGAGTTGCAGCGCAAACATTAGTGAACCGGAAGGCGCTTTGGAACTGCGAAGTTTTTAAAGCACCTGTTTAAAAAACGCCTACTCCACCGTCACCGATTTCGCCAGATTGCGCGGCTGGTCGACGTCGGTGCCCATGAAAACGGCGGCGAAATAGGCCAGCATCTGGATCGGCAGCGCGTAGATGATCGGCGAGATGATTTCCGGCACGTCCGGAAGGATGATCGTCTCCATCGTCTTCACGCTCGCCTGCGCGGCGCCCTTGGCGTCGGTGATCAGGATGATCTTGCCGCCGCGCGCCGCCACCTCCTGCATGTTGGACACAGTCTTCTCGAAGATGCGGTCATGCGGCGCGATGACGATGACCGGCATGTTCTCGTCGATAAGCGCGATCGGCCCGTGCTTCAACTCGCCCGCGGCATAGCCCTCGGCGTGGATGTAGGAGATCTCCTTGAGCTTCAGCGCGCCTTCCATGGCGAGCGGGAAATTGGTGTCGCGTCCGAGATAGAGCACGTCCTTGTAGCGCGACAGGTCCCGCGCGATCCGTTCGATCTGCTCTTCGAGTTTGAGCACCTGGTTGGCATAGCGCGGCGCCTCGGAAAGCGCCCGCACCAGCGACTTTTCCTCGTCCCGCGAAATCGTGCCGCGCGCCACGCCCGCCCGGACGGCTAGCGAGGCCAGCACCGACAACTGGCAGGTGAAGGCCTTGGTCGAGGCGACACCGATCTCCGGCCCGGCCAGCGTCGGCAAGATGACGTCGGATTCGCGCGCCATGGTCGATTCCCGCACGTTGACGACGGCGCCGATCTTCATGCCGGCCTTGCGGCAATAGCGCAGCGAGGCCAGCGTGTCGGCGGTCTCGCCCGATTGCGAGATGAAGAAGGCGGCGTCGTTCTTCGACAGCGGCATTTCGCGGTAGCGAAATTCGGAGGCGACATCGATGTCGACCGGGAGCCGAGCGTAGCGCTCGAACCAGTATTTGCTGATCAGTCCGGCGAGATAGGCGGTACCGCAGGCCGAAATCGCCAGCCGGTTAATCGTAGCAAAGTCGAACGGCAGGTCGAGCGGCTTGGAGACGCCGGAAACAAAATCGACATAATGCGCCAGCGTGTGCGAGATCACCTCCGGCTGCTCATGGATTTCCTTCTCCATGAAGTGGCGGCGATTGCCCTTGTCGACCATGAAGCTGGTCGAGAGCGACTGCTGGCGCTTGCGGTCGACCTTTTCGCCGTCAATGTCGAAGATGGCGACACCGCTGCGGCGCACCACCGCCCAGTCGCCGTCTTCCAGATAGGTGATCGAATTGGTGAACGGGGCAAGCGCGATGGCGTCGGAGCCCAGGAACATCTCGCCGTCGCCATGGCCGACCGCCAGCGGTGGGCCGTTGCGAGCGCCAACGATGAGGTCCTCGTCGCCCGTGAACATGATCGCCAGCGCAAAAGCGCCTTCCAGCCGCTTGAGCGCCTTGTGCGCGGCATCGACCGGCTTCAAGCCTTTCGCGACTTCCCGCGCCACCAGATGCGCGACGACCTCGGTGTCGGTCTGCGACGAGAAGGAATAGCCGTCGCGGATCAGTTCGTCGCGCAGCTCGGCGAAATTCTCGATGATGCCGTTGTGGACGATGGCGACGCCATTGGAGAAATGCGGGTGCGCGTTGGTCTCGTTCGGCACGCCATGCGTGGCCCAGCGGGTGTGACCGATGCCGATCGTGCCGTCGAGCGGCTCGTCCTTCAGCCGGCGTTCGAGATTGACCAGCTTGCCTTCGGCGCGGCGGCGGCCAAGCGCCCCCTTCTCTATGGTGGCGACGCCGGCCGAATCGTAGCCTCGATATTCAAGCCGCTTCAGCGCATCGACGATGAGCGGCGCAACCTGCGAATGGCCGACAATTCCAACGATACCGCACATGCAGACAGTCCCCAATCCCCGGCAGAACCCGGCGCTATCTACGGATTGCCGGGCTCTCGCGAAAGTTACTTTGCGTTTCGTTCCGTGTAATGGGAACAGTCTCGTACGCATGCATCATGACACAGCGCACTTGCAATCCAGTTACTGCAATCGTTCAGTTTTTGAAGACCGGTTTTACCTCTTTTTGGCAACCGCGGCCGACGCGAAGCGCTCGCGCAATTCCTTGCCTTTGCCGGGGATCGTCTTCTGGCGGGCACGCCCGAAGGCCAGCGCATCGTCGGGCACGCTTTCGGTGATGACGCTGCCCGAGGCGATATAGCCGCCCTTGCCAATGGTGACCGGCGCGACAAGCGAGGAATTCGATCCGACAAAGGCGCCCTCGCCGATATCGGTGAAGTGCTTCAGATAGCCGTCATAATTGCAGGTGATCGTGCCGGCGCCGATGTTGGCCCCGGCGCCCACCCGCGCGTCGCCGATATAGGTCAAATGGTTGACCTTGGCGCCCTCCTCGATGACGGCCTGCTTGACCTCGCAGAAATTGCCGACCTTGGCTTTCTGTTTGAGATCGGCGCCCGGCCGCAGCCGCGCGAAGGGGCCGACATCGCAATGAGCGGCGACGATGGCGCCTTCGATATGGCTGAAGGCGTGAATCCTGGCGCCGCCTGCAATCTTCACACCGGGCCCGAACCAGACGTTCGGCTCGACAATAGTATCGGCGCCGATCTCGGTGTCGTGCGAGAAATACACCGTTTCTGGTGCGATCAGCGTCACGCCCGAAAGCATCGCTTCCTGCCGGCGGCGTGCCTGCCAGATGCCTTCGGCCTGCGCCAGCTCGGCGCGGTTGTTGATGCCGAGCGCATTCTCGAAGCTGGCTTCGGTGGCGACGACATCGAGGCCCTGGTTGCTGGCAAGCTCGACGATATCGGTGAGATAGTATTCGCCCTTGGCGTTCCTGTTGCCGACGGTGTCGAGCAGTTTCATCGCCTGGCTGCCGGCAATCGCCATCAGCCCGCCATTGCAGAAGGTGATCTTCTTCTCCTCGTCGGAGCAGTCCTTTTCCTCGCGGATGGCGACGAGCTTGCCACCTTTTTCGATCAGGCGGCCATAGCCGGTGGGGTTCGCCGTGCGGAAGCCGATGACCACGACGGCGGCACCTTGCGCCAGCTTCAGGCGCGCGGCCGTGAGGGCGTCCGGATCGATCAGCGGCGTATCGCCGAACATGACGAGGATATCGTCGTAACCTTTTGATATAGCAGCGCGCGCGGCAAGCACCGCATGCGCAGTGCCGAGGCGCTTTTCCTGCACGAAAGCCTCTGCCTCCGGCGCGAATTTCTGCGCCGCCTTGCGCATCTCCTCGGCGCCGTGGCCGATCACCAGCGCAAGGTCGCCGGCGCCCGCTGCCTCGGCCGCCTTGACCACATGCGCGACCATCGGCAGCCCGGCGATCTGGTGCAGCACCTTGGGCAGCGTGCTCTTCATGCGCGTGCCTTCGCCGGCGGCGAGGATGACGGATAGGCATGTTCTCTGGTTCATGGAAGGACAACCATAGGAAAAGCGTTGGGAATCAAATCATGCTAGCAGTGGGCGCCATGCTGCACCAATGCGGTTAAATTCCGGTGAGATGGTGAGCAGCCGACTCTTAATCAGCGGGTCACAGGTTCAATCTTGTGCGCACCCGATACCGACAGCCTTATCCCAGCCGGCCCAGCAGCGGAAAATTCTCCAGCAGCCAATACGACACGGCCTGCACCCCGCCGGTGAGGAAAAACACGCCGGCGACGACCAGCAATGCGCCGATCGCCTTCTCGACGCGGCCGAGATGGACGCGGAATTTGCCGAGGAAACGCATGAAGGCGCCGGAAAACAGTGCCGCGATCAGGAATGGGATACCGAGGCCGAGCGAATAGGCGGCGAGCAGCAATGCGCCTTCGCCCACTGTCTCGCGGCCGCCGGCCAGCGTCAGGATCGGCCCCAGCACCGGGCCGATGCACGGCGTCCAGCCGAAGGCGAAGGCCAGTCCCATGACATAGGCCGCAACCGCGCTTGCCGGTTTGCCCTGCGACTGGAAACGCGCCTCGCGCGATAAAAGCGGAATGCGCAGGATGCCGAGGAAATTCAGCCCCATAAGGATGATCAGCACGCCGGCGCCCATTGCCAGCGGCTCCTGCCAGACGCGCAGGAGGCGGCCGATGCTCGAGGCGCCGGCGCCCAGCGCGACGAACACGGTCGAGAAGCCGAGCACGAAGGCAATCGAGGAATAAAGCAGCGCGGTACGGGCGCCGGCTTTGGCGGCTGCCCCGGCATTGCCGCGAAAATCGTCGACCGACACGCCGGCCATGTAGCAGAGATAGGGCGGCACCAGCGGTAGCACGCAAGGCGACAGGAACGAGATCGCCCCTGCCCCGACCGCGCTGACATAGCCTATATCGAGTGCCATTCCAGAACTCCGACTTTACGGCGCCGATATAGCGACGCCCGGGCCCCTCTGCCAATCACCATTGTGTTGGCATGCCCGGGAATAAACGTCGGTACCTGCGCGTTGATCGAGCGAGGCCGCGATTGCCGCGCATCCTCGGATCAGCAGGGAGATTTCGATGAAAACCGTGACACTAGGGTTGGCCGCGCTTTTGCTCAGCACCGCCGCGTCTTTCGCAGCAGAGGCCTGGAAGGAGGCCGAGGTCGGCGGCACCAAGATCTACACTGATGACAA
>NZ_VFWB01000027.1:5000-6103 GCF_006442375.1 Mesorhizobium sp. B2-2-4
CAATGGCATAAGCCTGCCTGACTGCGAGACTGACAAGTCGAGCAGAGACGAAAGTCGGTCATAGTGATCCGGTGGTCCCGCGTGGAAGGGCCATCGCTCAACGGATAAAAGGTACGCCGGGGATAACAGGCTGATGACCCCCAAGAGTCCATATCGACGGGGTTGTTTGGCACCTCGATGTCGACTCATCGCATCCTGGGGCTGGAGCAGGTCCCAAGGGTATGGCTGTTCGCCATTTAAAGCGGTACGTGAGTTGGGTTCAGAACGTCGTGAGACAGTTCGGTCCCTATCTGCCGTGGGTGTAGGAATATTGAAAGGATCTGTCCCTAGTACGAGAGGACCGGGATGGACGGATCTCTGGTGGACCTGTTGTGGCGCCAGCCGCATAGCAGGGTAGCTATATCCGGACGGGATAACCGCTGAAGGCATCTAAGCGGGAAACCCACCTTAAAACGAGTATTCCCTGAGAACCGTGGAAGACGACCACGTTGATAGGCCGGGTGTGGAAGAGCGGCAACGCTTGAAGCTTACCGGTACTAATAGTTCGATCGGCTTGATCGTTCTCATTCCTTATGCCCATCGTGAAACACGATGGTCTGGCCAGCGCTCACGCATGAGCGGCCCTTACGGGCCTATGCTCCGCGAGGGCGCCGGACGACCGGCGACGCGCAGTCGCGCTTGCGGGCTTCGCCCGAAAGCAAACTGTGGATGTCGCTCAGGCACAAAAAGACAGGTGAAGAGCAACGAGCCAATAGTGAATAGGCATCCCCTATTCACTATTGCCTTCTGCCCAATCCCTAACCCAGCTTCTCGAATAACGTGCGTTTTGCCGACCTGGTGGTTATGGCGGAGCGGCTGCACCCGATCCCATTCCGAACTCGGCCGTGAAACGCTCCAGCGCTGATGGTACTTCGTCTCAAGACGCGGGAGAGTAGGTCGCTGCCAGGTCTGCCAAACGCACGTTAAACTCACATCCAATCGGATAGATGTGAAATCTTCTCTTCACGAACAGGCCCGCCAACGGGACAACGGGCCGCGTAAGCGGCCCTTTCAATTTGGCGGCGCGAAGCAGGCAATCGCCCGCTTCCAAACATCGAAGCAGA
>NZ_VFWB01000028.1:0-5756 GCF_006442375.1 Mesorhizobium sp. B2-2-4
GCGGCAAGGGTGGGGGCAAGGGTGGAAGCAAGGGGTCAAGTCGTGACGGTGCGATGGAGATCGAAACCGGGCTGATACCCAGTTCAGTCAACGCAACAAACCCTACGCAGGTAAGATCTTTCAAAATTTTCGAAGGCAAGGGATGTCGCCGCGACTACGCACGGTTTTGCCCGACGAAACCGATGGGTAAATGCGACCTTGAAAGCCAGATCGAACGGCTTTCACCTGCGTGCAGAGATTTCGTCGAGAAGCATCGGTGAAGTCGCGTGGCTATTATGCTAATGTAGCTATCTCTCATTCGATGCGTCAGTCTGACGATAGGTCCTCAGCTGACCGTCTGTCGAGCATGGCCGCGGGAAATAAACATCCCTGGCCGGAGCCGGTTGCGGGGCCTGTAGCTGGAGGGCCGTCGACGGGCCATGAGGAGAAAAAGGGCGAGAAACCGGGATCGCGACGCAAATCCTATGTCCGACAATCGGAACATTGCCGCTGCGATCGAGGCTTGCTACGACGCCGCGTTCGAGTTTAGGCAGTGGCCCGCAGCGCTTCAAATGCTGGCCCACTCCCTAGGAGCCACAAGTTGCGTTATCCGCACCTGCGATCCAACTCACCCGTTTCGTAGCGATCAGCGATCGCCGACCGCGCTCAGACCCGATTCGACCGAACATGCCGAATTCGCCGCCCTTTGGATCGAAAGAATCGAAGGTGCTCCCGATCCGCATGAACGTAGACCGCGCAAGAGGTTGGCAAAACTGACAGACAGCTTCGTTGTCGAGGATGAGATCACCACTCGTGATGAGCGCGAGGTTCTCCCTTATTACCAAGAAATCGCGCGTCCAGGCGACCGGGAATGGTGGGCTGCAATAGACTTCATGGTGAAGGATCGAAGGTGGATGCTCTCGATGTTTCGTGACGCTCATAAGGGGCCATTCTACCGGAATGAAGCCGAGGATTTCTTGGCGATCGTTCCGTCGATGGTTCGCATCATCAGTGCTGCGGAAAAGGTTTGGGAAACGGCAGTCGAACCGAACCTGGCCATTCTGGATCGGATGGGAAGCGCAGCTCTGTTGCTGAATTGCCGAGGCCGCGTCACCCGCTACAATAAACACGCGGAAGCTCTGCTTGGTACTGGCCTCGTTATCCACGGTGGTCGTCTCCGGGCGGCAGATCGGCCCAGTGATTCACGCTTGCAGAAATTGATCGCAGGCGTGGTCAGCCAATGCGGCGACTTGAGCGACGGGGAGCCCGTTTTGATTGCTCGCGAGGGTTCGCCATGGCTTGTTGCTGAAGCCATTCCGATGACCTCGTTCGTCCATGACCTCTTTAACGGCGGAGACGCGCTCCTCTATTTTACCGATCTTGTGGCCGAAACGGCGCTACCCAAGCAACTGATAAGGCACGCCTTTCAACTAACAGCAGCCGAAACGCGGCTGGCCTGCCGCCTTGCCGATGGCCGAGGTATCGGCGCGGCAAGCTCTGCCCTGGGAATTGGCCGTGAAACCGCCAGAACCCAGCTCCGTGCAATATTCTCGAAAACAAGCACCGGAAGTCAGGCGGAACTCGCGAAGCTCTTGTCCCGATACCAAGGGTCCTCCACGCATTGAAGTCGCGGTGTCACCCGTTCGGGTGAAGCCCTGACGGTCCAAGGGTTGCACTCTGCGCTGAATCGGGGCCGTGGCACTTCACAACAACAGGCGCCGGTCTCGATCCGATACGTCTCAAGCGGGGCGGCCGGTCAGACGATATTTGGTTTTTGCAACGGTGCGTGCCTGAATCCCTCTGATGTCCGACTAGTGCCTTCGGGCCGAAGAGGTGAGCAGAAAACATCGCGTCCGCTATTACATTAGCAGTAGGAAATATATTGCCAAACGGCGGCGCGAGGCGGATCATCAACGCCCGCACCTCCGATCGAGAATTGGAAAGACAGGGCTGATCGGAGCTTGCCGATCGTACCGAACGCCAGGAGGTTCAGATGAAACTGCGTGCTTGCCTGCCAAGTGCAGGATGGACAGCTATTGCCTTAATGAGTTTCGGCACAGGTGCTGCCATTGCTTACGCCGCGGACAGTCCGTTGCAGTCGCAGCTTCCGGCGCCAAGAGTATCGTTGCCGGGGGAACTCGACATCACACACTGCGTCGCTCTGGCCGCTGCCGGCCAATCACTGGCCCCGCAAGACTTGAAGGCCTACGAGGAGGCCCAGCCGCCATTGTGGGATGACCTGGGCTCCCTGAGCTATCCGATCAGCACAAAGAGCGCCGATGCCCAAAAATACTTTGACCAGGGGCTGCGGTTCGCCACCAACTTCAATCACGCGGAGGCGCGACGCGCCTTCCGCAAGGCACAAAGCCTCGATCCCGACTGTGCGATGTGCTTCCTCGGCGAGGCACTGGTCCTGGGCCCGAACATCAACGTGCCGATGGATCCCACCGCAAATGCACCAGCGATCACTGCTCTTCGAAAGGCGCAGGCGCTTTCATCCGGTGCCACCGAGAAGGAGCGGGGACTGATCGAGGCGGTCGCCACGCGGTATTCCGAAGATCCCAAGGCCGATCGAAACACCCTGAACGCCGCCTTCGCCGATGCAACTGCGGCGCTTTCCGACAAATATCCTGACGATCTCGAACTCGCTGTGCTGGCCGCAGAGGCCGGCATGGACACGCAGCCTTGGGACTATTGGCAGCCGGGCGGCAAGGAACCCAAGGGCCGCACCGCCGACATCCAGAGGCGGCTGGAAGGCGTTCTCGCCAGGAAGCCCGACAATCCGATGGCGATTCACCTCTACATTCATCTTGTTGAGGCCTCGGATCGTCCGGAGCGCGCCGAGCCCTACGCGGACCGGCTAGCAGCGCTGATGCCGGGGGCCGGACACATCGTCCATATGCCGAGCCACATCTACTATCGCGTCGGCCGCTACACGGATTCGCTGAAGTCCAACGAAGCTGCCTCGAAAGTGGACGAGACCTATCTCGCCGAAACCGGCGCTACCGGTGTCTATCCGCTCGGCTACTATTCCCACAACGTGCACTTCGTATTGGTTTCGGCCCAGCTCCTCGGTGACTCGAAGACGGTGCTTGCAGAGGCTGAGAAGCTGGACAAGTTTCTGACTAACGAGGTGGCCACGGCAATACCGATCGTGCAGCCGGTGAAGGCAGCTCCGTATTTCGCCTGGGCGCAATATGCCGAACCGGATGCGATCCTGGCTAAGGCCGAGCCGGCCGGCGCGCCGCCTTACATCACATCGATGTGGCACTATGCGCGCGGCGTCGCCCTGGCCGAGAAGAAGGACGCCTCGGGCGCGCGAGTCGAGGCGGACGCCATCCACAAGATCGCTCAGGAAACCGACTGGTCGGTGCACGATGCCTGGGGAATCCCGGCATTGTCGGTCCTGCAAGTGGCCGAAGATGTCGTACGTGCCCGCGCTGCGCAGGCCGAGAATGACGTCGGCGGCTCGATAGCCTTCTGGAAGAAAGCGGTCGAAACGGAGGACACGATCCCCTACATGGAGCCTCCGTACTGGTATTATCCCGTGCGGCAGTCCCTCGGTGCCGCCCTCCTCAAGAACGGTCAGCCGGCGGACGCGGCGAAGGAGTTTGTGGCGGCGCTCCACCGCGCACGCAGCAGCGCCTGGGCACTGTTCGGGCTGCAGCAGGCGGCGGAGGCCCAAGGCGATACTGCCGCCGCAACGAAAGCCGCGGACGAACTTTCCAAAGCCTGGAAGGGCGATCCGGGCATGCTGACGCTGGAACGGCTCTGAACCTCATCCCGGACGGGACCGCTGCGGTCCGTCGACCGGGCTCCAACCAATCACCCAATTTCCGATTTGTCGGAACGTCTGCAAGCGCTTTTCTGACGTTATTCGAACGGTAGAAATCCGCATGCAGGTTCCGTACAGATGACCGATGCGACCCCGGTGATCGGCTCTGGTTTCAGTCCGATTCAGGTCCGACAGTATCTGGCTTAAGCAGCAAAACGTGGTGATCCCGACAGTCCATGGCGAACCAGTCTCCGTTTGAGAATTCCCTGATAACGGGCAAAAACTGGGAGTTCGCGAGAAACGAGCGCTTTGCATGGGGCGGAAAATCAATATTGCATAGCGATGTCAGCTACTTAGCGGAACATTCCCTGCGCGGTGGATCAGGAAAATTCGCCCCGGACATCAGGAAAATCACGCAGCCAGGGATGATTCATCAGGGAAACCGGCTGTCGTTGCGCGGGATCTGATTGCGAGTTCTTGGGATCGAATTGTCGTAGTCCGGGAACGCCTTGCTGTATCGCAGGGAACGTAGGCGCGATTGCAATTGTGAAGTGATAAGGGGTGGCAACGATTTGACGCTTCCCGAAATTTAAATGCGACAGGCTGAGATCTGACTGTCGGATTGGAAGTCGGACGGCAGGAAAAAGAGGGGCGTCTTCGCCCAAGCGTTCCATTGAAAGTCGTCGGCTGGACCTCGCGTGCGCATGCATATCGGTCGCGGAGAACATCGTACAGCTGTGCAAGCCATCGGCACACAATAGCGTTGTTGGGGCGTCTCGGGATCAAGGCAGACTTTGCATGGCTCTGGCCATCGACGAGCCGTTCGCAAATCTGGTCGGTTATCTCCGCAGAACACTTGGTCGGGCCATAGATGTCCTTTTGCGGTCTGGGCGCATGCTTTCATTTTTTGGGCAGCGCCGCCCTACTTGCTCGGCTTCTGCATTGGTGATCTTCTGTCGAAAAATAATGGAGGAATGACCATGTCAGACGCGAGACAAGAACCGTCCCAGTCGACTCAACAAACAGAGGAACAGAAGAGAAGTGCAGGTACTCGCGGAAAATTTTCCGATATTTCTATCAGCGAGCTGAGTTTAGATGAGGCCATAGCACTCAAAGCCTTGCGAAAGTTCGACTTCGAATTCGTCGACTACAATGTCTACGACACGCTTAGTAATTTCGGTGGCGGGACGCTCGTGCTAGTTGAGACTTTTCGGCAACCGGAGAACGAAGTTGGACGAGTGGCTCATGATTATCAAGTGCTTGTAAAAAATGGAAAGGGAATAGTCTACAACGACTACACTCAAGCCTTGCGTCTCGGCTCAGAGCGGGCGGATTTTCTGTCTCGACTGGTTTCCCCGGATACAGTTCTCGCGCTTCTGACCCTTGTTTTGGTGGCAGCGTTCTTGGCGTTCTGGGGGGTTTTCAAAGAAAAGACCCCGGAAGTGTTGGGTGTCGCTCTCACAACGGTCATTGGCTTTTGGTTTGGGCGTCAATCGAGGACAACGTCAAACACAAAATGACCAGATGCAATGCGCCTCACTTTCGGTGGTGTGACTAGCTGAAAAGCGGGGCAAGACATGGGTAGTATGGCACTCACTAAGTCCTTGGAGGAGGACAATGGCATCTCGGGTGACGATCGATGAACAATTGCATGACACAAATGGCGGTGGGACCAGGCACGATCCTGCACTGAGCCGTCAATTCACTGTAGCCTGCCCGCTTGGCACTTGTGTAACGTTCAAGTCGACTATGTATTCATTGACGAACAGGTACTTGTATTTCCTAGTGAATTTATGGTGATCCCGACAGGAATCGAACCTGTGACCTACAGATTAGGAATCTGCCGCTCTATCCTACTGAGCTACGGGACCACGCGGCCCGACACATAGCCGCTTCCGATCGTTTCGCCAAGGGGCGGGCCGAACACTGTCGTAAGCAGATGAGTTGTCCGGATTAGGTAGCACGTGAGTTGTCCGGTTTTATCGCCAGCGGATGGAGGCTG
>NZ_VFWB01000029.1:0-4718 GCF_006442375.1 Mesorhizobium sp. B2-2-4
TTGAAGGAGAGGGTCGGCGCGTAGCGCCGGGGTGGGTTGTGGCGCAGACCCACACCCCGCTCCGCTTCGCGGATCGACCCTCCCCACAAGGGGGAGGGTAACTACTCCGCCGTGCCTTCCTCGTATTCGGCCGACATGGTCAGCCACTTTTCCTCGTGGCCGGCGAGCGTCTGGGCGAGTTGCGATCGCTCCTTCGCCAGCCTTGTCGCCGTCGAGGGATCCTTTTCGTAGATTGCTGGGTTGGCCAGTTCGTCCTCGATGCCGTCGATGCGCTTGCGGATGCGGTCCATCAGCGCTTCGGTGGCGCGAATTTCCTTGGCCAGCGGCTCAAAGGCGGCGCGGCGCTGGGCCGCCTCGCGGCGGCGGTCGGCCTTCGAGGCTTTTTCCGCCTCGCGCCGCTCGCGCCGGTCGCCGGACACGCCTGTGACCAGCGTCTTGTAGTCTTCGAGGTCGCCGTCATAGGGGTTGACGGCGCCATCCTTGACCAACCACAGCCGGTCCGCCGTCGCTTCCAGGAGATGGCGGTCGTGCGAGATCAGGATGACGGCGCCGGGGAACTCATTCAGCGCATGGATCAAGGATTCGCGGCTGTCGATGTCGAGATGATTGGTCGGCTCGTCAAGGATGAACAGGTTCGGCCCCTCGAAGGCCGACAGACCCATCAACAGCCGCGCCTTCTCGCCGCCGGACAGGTCTTTCGCCGCCGTGTTCATCTTTTCGGTGGTGAGCCCAAACTGGGCGACACGGCCGCGCACTTTCGATTCCGGCGCTTCCGGCATCAGCCTGCGAACATGCTCGTAGGCGTTTTCCTCAGGCCTGAGATCGTCGAGCTGGTGCTGTGCGAAGATCGCCACCTTCAGCCCGGGCGCCACGGTCATGGTGCCGGTCTCCTGCTTCAGGCGGCCGGACAGAAGCTTGGCGAAGGTCGACTTACCGTTGCCATTCGCGCCCAGCAGCGCGATGCGGTCGTCGGCATCGATGCGCAAGGTCATCTTCTTCAGGATCGGCTCACCGGGTGTATAGCCGACATTGACATTGTTCAGCGCGACGATCGGCGAGGCCACCGTCTTCACCGGCTCCGGGAAAGAGAATGGCCGCACCGTGTCGTTCACGATGGCCGTGATCGGCTTCATCTTTTCAAGCGCCTTGATGCGGGACTGAGCCTGTCTTGCCTTGGATGCCTTTGCGCGAAAACGCTCGACGAAGGATTCCATATGCTTGCGGGCGGCTTCCTGCTTGATGCGGCCCTTTTCCTGCTGTTCTTTCTGCTCGGTGTACTGGCGTTCGAACTGATCGTAGCCGCCGCGCCAGAAGGTCAGCTTCTTCTGGTCGAGATGGACGATCGAGTTGACGGCGCGGTTAAGCAGGTCGCGATCGTGCGAGATCAGCAGCACCGTGTGCGGATATTTGGAAACATAGTTCTCGAGCCACAGCGTGCCTTCGAGATCGAGATAGTTGGTGGGCTCGTCGAGCAGCAGAAGATCGGGTTCGGAAAACAGCACGGCAGCGAGCGCCACGCGCATGCGCCAACCGCCGGAAAACGAGGAGGCCGGGCGGCGCTGCGCGGCGTCGTCGAAGCCGAGACCGGCCAGGATGGTGGCGGCGCGCGACTCGGCCGAATGCGCGTCGATATCGGCCAGCCGCATATGGATGTCGGCAATACGGTGCGGATCGGTCGCCGTCTTTTCCTCCTCGAGCAGCGCCGTGCGCTCGAGGTCGGCCTTGAGCACGATCTCGATCAGCGGCTCCTCGGTTCCGGGCGCTTCTTGCGCCACCTGGCCGATCCGCGTGTTCTTCGGCAGGCTGATCGAGCCCGTCTCGGAAGGGAAATCGCCTGTTATGGCCTTGAACAGCGTGGTCTTGCCGGTACCGTTGCGGCCGACAAGTCCGGCCTTGGTGCCGGCCGGCAAGGTCAGCGAGGCATGGTCGAGAAGCAAGCGCCCCGCCATGCGCAGCGAGAGGTCGTTGATGATAAGCATGGCCGCGCTTTTGCACGGGAGACCGGCGCTTCGCAAGACCTTGCGGGCCGGTTGGCCACGCAAGGCATGAAAACGGCGCGCGCAATGGCGCCGTCAACATCGCAGCTCAGAGGCTTCCGGCTGCGGTCGGCCGCGCTCAGGCGCTGGCTTTGCCGCGCTTTGTCGCCTTGGCCACGGGGGCCGGCGCTGCCGGCTTGCGGCCAAGTCCCGTCGACTTCGCCAGCGCTGACCGTGTCGCTGAGTAGTTCGGAGCGACCATCGGATAGTCGGGCGGCAGGCCCCATTTGGTGCGATACTCATCCGGGCTCAGCCCATAGTCCGTCCTGAGGTGCCGCTTGAGCGACTTGAATTTCTTGCCGTCTTCCAGGCAGACGATGTAGTCGGGAAAAACCGACTTCTTCGGGTTCACCGCAGGAACCAGGCTTGGGCTTTCCGCGACAACGGCACCTCCGAGCTTTCGCACCGAGGCACTGACGCTGGCAATCAGGTCAGGCAGGCCGGAAACCGGCAGCGGGTTGTTGCCGACATAGGCCGAGACAATGTCAGCGGTCAGCTCGATAACGGTCTTATCCTCGATATTTGACAAATCTTTCACCCTATTTGCGACAAAATCATCTACCCCAGAGAAGAATTTCGTCGATGCATTTATTTAACCGCGTCCCCCAAACGGACCAGCAAATCTCAAAACGAATCAAGACTTGCAGTCAAATATTTTTTAGGGAAATCGGCTCCGTGCAAACTAGAAAAGCTAATTTTTCGGGTCGGCAGACTTAGGCGGCCCGGTTGGAAGGCCAATATCTGTAAAACACGCGCCGTCGGTCATAACGCGCTCCAACGTCTTTCGGCCCTCAGTTCGCAGTTTCCGTGAAACGGTGAAAACTGCTCTATCGCAGCCGGCGGCCGAAATCAGGCGTATGCGCGCCCTTCTTCGGTGCGCTGGAAATGCGCCAGATCGAGCTGCACGGAAGGGCGGCCCAGAACCGTCAGGATCATATGGGCCTGGCCGCGGTGGTGGGTCTGGTGGTTGAAGACGTGGTCGAGCGCCGGAGCCAGCCGTTGCGAGACGGTGCGCATGTCCGATACCGTCATATATATAAAGCGGCCCGACAGCGCCTTGTCGCTCAAACCGCCAACCCAGTCGACGATCCGCCGGTCCTCCGTCTCGCGCGCCATGCGCAGGCCCGGCAACGCCTGGTACAGTATGGCGTCCAGCGCCGTCGGCGCATCGCCCTCGCCGGTAAAGCGCTTCATCCAGATGCGATCGGCGGCCAGGAGATGGTTGAGCGTGCCCTTCATCGAGCCGAAGAAAGCGCCGACGTCGCGATTGAATTCCTCTTCGTCGAGATCGGCGGCGGCATCGTAGATGCGGCCATTGGCCCATTGATTATAGGCCGCAAACATCATGAAGTGCCGTTTCATCTTTTCTCCCGCCGGCCTGTGTCGAGGCGTTGCGGGATACCTAAACCGCAAGGAAGCCGCCGCCAATGACCATTCTGCTTTATGATCTCGTCGGACGCGACGCCACCCGCCCCTTCAGCCCGCATTGCTGGAAGGCGACGATGGCGCTGGCTCATAAGGGGCTGGAGATCAGCGCGGTGCCGACACGTTTTCTCGAAGTGCCCCGCGTCGAGGGCGGCGCATCGAAACTCGTGCCGGTGATCCGCGACGGCGAGACGGTCGTGGCGGATTCCTTCGCCATCGCGCTTTATCTCGACGAAATCTATCCGGACCGGCCGTCGCTGTTTGGCGGCGAAGGCGGCAAGGCCATGGCGCGCTTCATCGAGCGCTGGTCGCAACTGACCATCCATCCCTATGTGACCACCGCCGCGATCATGGACCTTTATGCCATGCAGGATACGGAGAACGCCGCCTATTTCCGCCAGAGCCGGGAGCAGCGCCTGGGCAAGAGCCTGGAAGAGGTGATGGCCGCGCGGGATGCCGGGCTTGGCAATTTCAGGGCTTCCCTGGAGCCGCTGCGCTCGATGCTCGCCTATCAGCCATTCATAGGCGGAGATTCGCCCCTGTTTGCCGACTATATCGTGTTCGGCGCGCTGCAATGGGCACGCATCGCCTCGCCCTACCCATTGCTCGACGACCACGATGTCGTGGCGCAGTGGTTCGCCCGCTGCCTCGACCTGCATGGCGGGCTGGGTCGGACGGTTGCGGCGGCCGCGTGAAACCTTAGCGCCTGACCTTGCGGCAGGGCCAGCGACGAGCCATCGGCTCCGCTATGGCCAGGTCTTATTTAGCCGCCTTTTTTGGCTTGCGGGGCTTGGCGGCGGTCTTGGCCTCTTTGGGCGCGGTTTTTGCCTTGCCGGCGACGGCCGCCTTTCTTGCTGGCTTCTTCACCGCGGATGACCCTGCATCCTCCTGGTCGATGTCGGCCGTCGCCTGTTGCCAATGGCGCTCATGCTGTCCGGCCGGTTGCCCTTCTTCCTGCCAGATATGATGTGCGCGGCTGCGAATGCGCTCCTGGCGATCGTCTGTCATGGTCATGGTCTCCATCCGGGCCGACCTCAGCGCGGCGCCGACATGTGACTATAGCAAGCAAAGCCTAATATTGCAGCCGTCCGATCTCGGGCTGGCGGCATCGCCGATATCGGCCCGGCACGCAAACGCGCATGGCGTCGACTTCCCCTGTCGACACCTCTGTCGACTTCCTCTGTCGGTAGCTAATCAAGTTGTCCGGTTTGGTAGCACATGATCTGTCCGCTTCTGTTTTGGCGTCGAAGCGGTTCA